>JAITJT010000014.1 GCA_031278795.1 Deltaproteobacteria bacterium
GCCTCCCTGGACGCGATTTAGATACACTAAAAGCTTTTTTTCATCCTCAACCTTGTGAAAGAGACACTCTCATGCGTCGTGCTATTTGGGACAACCTCAAAGGCCTCTACAGCCTCTTGGTGGGCATGAAGATAACCATCTGCTTTCTCTTCAGCCCCAGAAAGACGGTTCACTACCCTAGGAAGGTGGTGGAGCCGGAGAACGTCATAAATTACCGCGGCCCCCTGGAGCTAAAACGCGGAAAGGTGGATGCCGCCAAAACCCCCTGCATCTCCTGCCAGCTCTGCGTCAAGGCCTGCCCGGGCAACTGCCTCACCGTCACCAAGAGTAAAGACAGCAAGGCCCCGGAGGCATGGCTCTATGACTTCAGCTACTGCTGCCTCTGCGGGGCCTGCGTGGAGACCTGCCCCACCAGCGCCCTGGCCTTCTCCCACAAGGTCTACCTGGTCACGAGGACCCGCGAGGAGCTGGTCTTGGATCTCCTGGCGGATTTGAAAGAGCGCGCCAAAACCCCGCTTCCGGGGGAGGATTCCCAAGAGGCCCTGGCCGCCAAAGCAGATGAGGCCAAGACCCCAGAGGAAAAGACAAGCTAAATAAAAAGACGGAATGGATTTGTATGGGGAAAAAAAAGCCTTCTAAAGAATAAGCCCTTTAAAGAAAAAAACCTTTGATTTAGGCCCTTGGTAAAAATACTAAAACACCTCAAGGTGTTTGAAGACAAAATCTTTTTTAAAGCCTAATTCTGGGACGATATTGGGGCCAATAAGGCCAAAACGGTAAAGCTATGGAAAAATACACAAACTCCTGGATCGACAGTGTGCTCAACTACATCTCAGGTTTTATCAACTACCTGGGAGGGTTAATAAGCCCCTATCTTCCGGAAGCGCACTGGGCGGCCTACGCGGCCTTCGCCCTCTATACCCTCATCATCCTGGGAGGGGGACTTTTGGCCATAATGGCCAGAAACCTCATCCGCGCCATGCTGGGTCTGGTGCTCACCTTCCTGGGGGTGGCCGGAATGTATCTCCTTTTGGCGAGTCCATTTTTGGCCTTCATGCAGCTCCTTATATATGTGGGGGCCGTGTGCGTGCTCATCTTCTTTGCCATCATGCTCACCAGGAACTACTCAGAAGGCGAGGAGTCCAAGCTTCCATCTGTCTCCGCCTTTGTGTACGGGCTTTTGTCCCTCTTGGCGCCTCTGGGAATAATCGCTCCCTTCATCATCATGCACGGGGCGGCGATTCCCACCAAGGTACCGGAGAAGACCGGAACCGACATCTTGGGGGCGGGGCTCTTAAAAGAATATGTATTACCCTTCGAGCTAATCTCCATCATCCTTCTGGTCGCCATGGCCGGGGCCGTGTATCTGGCCTTTAGAGGCTTTAAACCCATCAAGGGAGATAATCATCCATGACCACCCTCACCTTTTTCCTCTTGAGCTCCCTTTTGCTTTTGGCCATTGGGCTCGCTGGCCTCATCACCAGGAGAACCCTGGTGGGCATGCTCATATCGGTCGAGCTCATGCTTAACGGGGCGGGACTATCCATCGTGGCCGCGGCCAAGAGTACCGAGGCGTCTGACGCCTTGGGGCAGCTGGCCACCTTGTTCGTGATGGGTCTCGCGGCAGCCGAGGCGACTCTGGTTCTCGCCATGATCCTGGTTGTGCAGCGCCGCTTCGGCAAGGTGCTCTCCCAAGACCTAACAACACTGAGGTAGCTGGCCAAATGATTGAAACCCCAAAACTGCTGCTGCCGCTCATAATCACCTTACTTGCGCCCTTCTTCATCATGATATTGGGGAAGAACCAAAACGCCAGGGAGGCTGTGTCCTTCGTGGCCTCGGCCCTGACGGCGCTCATAGTACTAAGTTTCGCCCCGGCGGTTCTTAGCGGGCAGATACTCCACTACAAGCTCTTTACCCTGCTTCCAGGGGTAACCATATCCTTCGCCATGGACGGGCTGGCCTTTTTATTTGCCTTCATAGCCCCCTTCCTGTGGATATTCGCGACCAGCTATAACATAGGTTACATGCGCTCCCTCAAGGAGCACGCCCAGACCCGCTATTACACCTGCTTCGCGGTGGCCATATTTGGCGCGGTGGGCGTGGCCACAGCCGCTAACGTGGTTACCCTCTATCTCTTCTACGAGATAATCTCGGTCTTCACCTACCCCTTGGTCTTCCATCACCAAGACGAGGAAGGATTCATGGGGGGAAGGAAGTACCTGGTCTACCTCATGGGCACCTCCAAGCTATTTTTGCTTCCGGCTATGATCCTAACCTACGTCTTGGCCGGTACCCTGGAGTTTCCCCTGGGTTCTTGGACCACTGGCATATTTAGCCCGGAGGTGGTGGCGGCTCACCCCAACCTGGTGAGGCTCACCTACGTGCTCTTCATCTGCGGGCTCGCCAAGGCGGCCCTCATGCCTTTCCACAACTGGCTGCCCTCGGCCATGGTGGCGCCCACCCCGGTAAGCGCCCTCCTCCACGCGGTGGCGGTGGTGAAAGCTGGAGTCTACTCGGTGAGTAGAATCATTCTCTCGGGATTTGGATCAAATACCATGGAGACCTTGGGCCTCTCCATTCCCACGGCCTACGTGGCGGCCTTCACCATAGTGATTGCCTCATTCATCGCTCTCACTAAAGACGACATCAAGGCCCGACTGGCCTACTCCACGGTCTCCCAGCTAAGCTACGTGGTGATTGGGGTGGCTTTAGTCACTCCCATGGCTGTCCAGGGTGGGCTCATGCATATTGGCCACCACGCGTTTTCCAAGATTACCCTCTTTTTTGGGGCAGGGGCCATTTATGTGGCCAGCCACCTCAAGAGCATAGAGAAGATGAACGGCCTGGGGAGAAAGATGCCCTGGACCTTTGGGGCCTTTGGGGTGGCATCACTATCCATGATAGGCATGCCACCGGTCTGCGGATTTGTTTCAAAGTGGTATTTGGTTAACGGAGTCTTATCCCTATCGCATCCGCAGTTCATACTATTTGTGGCGCTTCTCTTGTCCACGGCCTTAAACGCTGGTTATTTCGTGCCTATTTTTTATAGGGCCTTCTTCCTCAAGCCAGATCCTGAGGGTGCCCAGGACAACTTCAAGGAGGCGCCTCTCTCCATGGTGGTGCCCTTGGTCTTCACCAGCGTGGTGTCGGTTATCCTAGGCTTCTATCCCCAGATATTCCAAAACTTCATCAAAGCCTTTGGCTCGTTTAAGTAGATAGCCAAAAAGAAAACTTATGACAGACTCTCAAGAAACTAAAAGCAAACTGGGCGCCTTCCTCAACAGACAGCTGGAGAGCGGAAAGATTCGCTCCTGGCGCCTGGCGTTTTTTCTGGTGCTCCTAGTTATAGCTATTTTGAACTTCATCATCCATAACGAGCACCCTCACTTTGGGATTGACCGCTATCCCCTCTTCTGGGCCGTCTTTGGCCTGGTCGTGGGAGTAGTCATGGTGTTTCTGGTGAAGAGGATCATACAGCCCCTCATCAAGAGGCCGGAGGACTACTATGGAGACCTTTAAATTTCTCCACCCCTCCATACCCTTCCTCATGCTGGCGGTGGTGCTTCCCTTCCTTCCGGGAAACAGGCGCTGGAAGTTTTTGTTACTGCTTCCTCCCCTATTCGCCATCTACGCCGCCTTCTTCAATGAGCCCGGGCGCTACATAACCCTCCACTGGCTAGGTCAGAGCTTGGAACTGGCCAATTGGGACCCGCTCTCCGGCATCTTCTGCCAGGTATTCGCCATCATGAGCCTGGCCGGCATCCTCTACTCCCTCCACGTAAACGACAAGGGCCAGCACATAGCGGCCATGCTCTACGTGGCCGGTGGTTTCGGCTGCGTCCTGGCCGGGGATTTCCTCACCCTCTTCGCCTTTTGGGAGCTCATGAGCATTGGTTCCACCTTCCTGGTGATGTTAAACCGCACTAGAGAGTCGGTCTTGGCCTCTTTTAGGTACTTCCTCTACCACACCGTGGGAGGACTCTTCTTACTAGCTGGCATTCTCTTGAGGTATAAAGCCACCGGAAGCTTCGCCGTGGGCCCCAT
>JAITJT010000057.1 GCA_031278795.1 Deltaproteobacteria bacterium
CTCTGGGGATAGAGTAGCCTGGAGAGAGAGCTGGCCTTGTCCAGGATGTCGTAGAGCTTCAAGTCGTCGTAGTTGGGGTCGTGGTGGAAGAGATAGAGCATCTTCACCCCGGACTGCACGGCCAGCTCCACAATGTTGAGGGCGCTGGAGTGTCCCCAGCCCTCCTTGGAGTGGCTCTCGGTGTAGGTGTACTGGGTATCCGATATAAAGACGTCCGCGTTGGAGATGAAGTCCTTCAAAGCCTCCTTTTTGGTGGAGGACTCGGATGAGTCTATTATCTCGTAGTCGGTGGCGAAAACCACCGTCTTGTCAAAGGCCTTGACCCTGTAAGCTGTGGAGCCCCCGGGGTGGGGGAGCTCCAGGCAGTCCAGGGTGAAGGGTTCTAGGACCAGACCCGTCTCCGGAAACTCGTGGAAGCTAATCTGCGCCGGAAGCGAGTGGAAGTGGATGGGAAAGACGCTTGAGTCCGACATCTGGAGCTCCAGGTTCTTTTTCTTGGCGACAATATCTGTTCCGTAGATGCTGAGCGCCGTGTCCTTGGAGTAGATGGGCGCGAAAAATGGCAGTCCCTGGATGTGATCCCAGTGGGTGTGGGTGAGGAGGAGATCCAGATTGAGCTGGTGGGAGGGGGAGATCTCCTGGGGCTCCTTGAGCTCGGAGTCCGGGTTTTCCAGCTGATCGAGTAAATCCTTGGAGGGGCGGGGCGTGAAGAGCCGGCCCAGGTTCCTTATGCCTGAGCCCGCGTCGAAGATGAGGATCCGCTTCCCGTGGCTTATCTCAATGCATGGCGTGTTACCGCCCACGAAGCTTTTTACCTCATGGGGCAATGTGTTAATGAAGGAGGGGATGTCCCAGGGCTTGAGCCTGGTCTCCAGCGCCATGGTGAGGGCCTTGTAGATCTTGTCCCTAAGCTCGTAAGAGTTTGGGGGAGCGGGAATGGAACCCCTGACACCCCAGAATCGTATGCGCATGTATCTGCTCTCTTGAAAAAAATCTTAAAATTATTTTTTGGTTGTAATTAATAAAAGCCACAGAGCTAGAATTAAAAAAGATCAAGAACAAGTACGAATTAAAATAAGAGCCAAACTGCGGTGAATATTCAAAAGTGCAAGATGCAAAATAAGTAGAAGGGGCTGTTTTAGTTCAAGATGCTATATAATAAAAGAAGCTAAATAAAAACAAGAAAAAAATGCATATAAAACAAGGATAAAAGCGCTAAACCCATTTATGAGCTATGCCTTATCTAGAGACTAAGCTTATCCAATCAGGCCTTTGTAATAGTAGCGCCTTTTACCTAAAAGCTCACGCCAGGAAAAGGCACATCTGTCTTACTTGGCGAAGGCCACGGCCCGGGTTTCCCTAATCACCGTTACCTTGATCTGCCCTGGATAGGCCATTTCTTTTTCCACCCGGCGGCAGATGTCATTGGCGAGTATCAAGGACATGTCGTCTGAGACCAGATCGCTATTCACCATGATGCGCACCTCGCGGCCGGCCTGGATGGCGTAGGTCTTGGTGATTCCGGAAAAAGATGACGCTATCCTCTCCAAGTCCTCCAGGCGTTTCACGTAGGTCTCCAGCATCTCGCGCCTGGCCCCGGGTCTCGCCCCTGAGAGCGAGTCAGCGGCCTGGATGAGCACGTCCAGGATGCTCTCGGGCGGGGTGTCCTCGTGGTGGCTCATGATGGCGTGCACCACCTGGGGAGACTCCCCGTAGCGCTTGGCGAGATCGGCTCCAATTAGCCCGTGGGGACCCTCCACCTCGTGATCCACGGCCTTTCCTATGTCGTGGAGCAGTCCGGCCCTTTTGGCCTCTTTCACGTTCTGGCCCAGTTCGGCCGCCATTATGCCGCAGAGAAAGGCCACCTCTATGGAGTGCTGCAGGACGTTCTGGGCGTAGCTGGTCCTGTACTTGAGCCGCCCCAAGAGCTTCAGAAGCTCCAGGTGTATGCCGTGCACCCCCACGTCAAAGGCCGCCTCGGCCCCGATGTCCTTCATGGTGAGCTCCATGTCGTCCGCGACCTTGGCCACCACCTCCTCTATGCGGGTGGGGTGTATCCTCCCATCCACTATGAGGCGCTCCAAGGACATCTTGGCTATCTCCCGGCGGTAGGGGGAGAAGCTGGAGATAAGAACGGCCTCCGGGGTGTCGTCCACTATTAGGTCCACACCTGTGGCAGCCTCAATGGCCCTTATGTTTCTTCCTTCCCTACCTATGATGCGGCCCTTCATCTCCTCGTTGGGGAGGTTCACGACCGTTATGGTGTGCTCAGCCACGTAGTCACCCGAGTAGCGCTTAACGGCCAGGGCCAGTATCTCCTTGGCCTTCCTGTCCGCCATCTCCCGGGTCTCGGCCTCAATGCGCCTCACCAGGAAGCTTCCCTCGTAGCGGGCCTTGTCCGCCATGGACTGCATGAGGGCTTCCTTGGCCTCTAAAGCGGTCATCTGGGCCAAGTGCTCCAGCTTGCCCTTCTCCTCCGAGATGAGCTTGTTGAGCTCCTCTTCCTTCTGGGTGGTCTCTTTTTCCCTCTTCAGCTGCTCCAGCTCGGTCCTGCTGCAGAGGGCTTCCCTTTCAGCCACGAGCTCGGTGCGTCGCTCAAAGTTCTCTTCCTTTTGGCTGAGCCTATCCTCTTGCTTTTTCTGTTCCTGCCTCCTCTCGATCATCTCCTTTTCAAAGTCCGATTTCATCTGAAAGACGAGATCCTGCCCCTCCAACTGGGCCTCTTTTTTGATGGAAATGACCTCTTTCTGCGCCTCCATTATTATTTTCTGGGCGTAAGATTCAATGTCCCTTATCCTGCTCTCAAAAAATTTCTTCCTGAGGTAAAAGCCGGCAAGGGAGCCAATGCATATGGAGGCCGTCGTCATGGTGACGGCCAGGGGTATATTTATTATCATGGTGACTCCAGATCTTATGTATTAGTTTCATCTTTCCTCTCTTCTTTGCGCCTGTGTCATAGTGCGTAAGCTTTCCCCTTCCCACGGTCGCGAAAAGGCAAAAGGGACCTATGACTTGCTCTATTAGAGTTGCGAGAGACCACAAAAACTGGAGATATGGGCAATGCATAATAAAGATGAAACTCACGATTTGGCCCTCTGCGGTTAAGAACAGACGGGCTTTAAGGTATTGGAGCGGGCCTAGAGCCCGCTTAGGGTTCTGTCAATTTGGTCGAGTAGGTCCCCAAGCCTTTTGTCTAGGGACTCTATAGTGTCCCTCAGGGTCTTTTCCTCCCTGAGGCTGTTGTGTAGTTGTAAGGCGAGCTTGAATGTGGCCTGGACAAGCGTGTCAAGGGAGGCGAGCTCTGAATCGCTCTTGTCCCCCTTGATCTCGTTTACGGCCGACTGGACCAGATAGGCCAGCTGAAATATCATATCCGGCTTATCGGATCTTATGTGGTATTTCCTTCCGAATAAGGTGATGGTGACCAGACCAGTGGGATCCACCTCAGGGCTGTGGAACTCGGAGCCTTGGGGCAGCGCTGGCTCCAGGGCCTGATCATCCCTTTCCAAGTCCCTATCCATGTCCTTGTCAATGTCGCTTTCTTTGTCCATAGCTTGCATGTCATCGGAAGTTATCATAGCTGATTAGTTATTGGCCTTATTGAGGAGAAATGTTTTCCCAGCCGCAAGGCGTTTTACTTAAGGAGAGCTCAATTATTATTTCTTTATGTTGATTTAGTTCAGAGGCTTTTTAGAAATCTTTTTGGAAAAAGCGCACTCTACTCTCAATTCATCATACGCGCTTTTGCCCCAAGGAAAGGAAAAATACCAAAAAGAGGTCCTCAGTCCAGCTCTTCCAGCCTCTCCAAGAGCTCGTCAATCTTTTTGAGGATGAGGGAGCGCTCCTCAGTAAGCGAGCTTATCTCGGCTTTGGCCTCTTTCAGTTCATCTTCGAGGGTCTTAGCTTTGCTTTCAGAATCCTTGATGCGCCCAAGTAGTGAGGTTAGCTTGGTTTCAAGGAGATCGAATTTGTTTAAATCCATTTTTCCGCTCCGAAAAATTATTTTTCCGCAGATTTAAAGAAAATAGGGGCTGAGCCCTGGTGGATTCACTATATATGATATTTTAAATCATAAAATGAGCTTATCTAGCATAGTTAACGCCTCTTTTAGCGCTGGAAGGCCTCAATCCTTAAAAAGGCTTAGGAAATGTGGAAACACTTCCAAAACCCTCTTAAAGGAGGCTAATAAGAGGTTAACAAGAGGCTAATAAGAAGCTAATAAGAAGCTAATAAGAAGCTAATCAGAGGCAAATAAGAAGCTAATCAGAGGCAAATCAGAGGCACATTAGAGGCAGATAAGAGCAGTGTTTTTTAAAATCAAAAGCCAAACAAAGGCAAATTAGAAATAGATCAAAGGCGGAGAAGAGGCCCTATGGAGTCAAATCAAAAGTTTAGGGAAGAAGCATGGGAAAGGGCATGGGAAAGAGCATGGAAAGCTTATCAAAGGCGATAGTTCCAAATCAAAGATATCATAAAGGATAAAGTAGGCTTATATGAGGCCAATTGGAGTGATACACTTAAGAAAAATTAATATATGCCTCAAATATCTGGTGTTTGGAAAGTAGCCATAAAAAGATTCTAAAGTTTCAAGGCTAAAAAGAAAGAGGGCCTTCTCCCTTACAAAGGCCGAGGGAATGGGGTCTCCTAAAAAAAAGGAAACAAGCCGCAAGAGGCCGGCCAATTCACGAAAAAGACTCCCCAAAAAAAATGAAACGCTACTAGATAAGTAATCATCATTTTCACAGAAAATCAAGGCCTTTTGGGTAATGTGCGAAGATTCCCCTAATTTCACCATTGAGGGAAAATTCCATAAATAGAGAGTTTTTTTCTGTGGTGGCGGATCTATTGGTGGAAGCTTAACAGGCGTCCATATGGAGGTGTTTTGGGGGACTTGGGGCCAAGGAGGGGGGACTTTGGCATATTGGCCAAAATTATGGAGGGGGAAGGAAAGAGGGATTTTTAGACCTGGGCCAGGAGGGTGAGGGCCTTCTCCAGGAGTTCCTCGGCCTTGGAGCCGTCCTTGGGGAAACTCACCTCTTTTTCATGGAAGATGAAGTTCCCCTGGGTCTGCCCAAAGGAAGACCACTCGTTTAAGATCTTCTTCAAAAGATAAGTGGTCTTGTCCAGCTCGCTCAGCTGGTTCTCCGGGGCGGCTATGGCGAAGAGCCCGTAGGATATATGGCCAAGCTCCCAGGATTCGGTGGCGAAGTGGAGGAGCTGGGAGGAAATCTTCCTCAAGAGATTCTGGGTGTCCTTGAGGCTGTGGGAGAGGGAATAGCGGCCAAGCCCGGAGATGCTAAGTAGCCTCAGCCTCAGGGGCTGGTTCTGGACGCTCATGATGGAGATGAGCCTCTCCAGGCGGTCCAGGAAATTGGTGCGGTGGGGAAGCCCTGTCTGGGGATCCAGGCCCTTTAGCTCCTTTACCCTATCAAAGAGGCGCATGTGGATGATATGGGCCCCTAGCCGTAAGCTAAGGGGCTGGAAGAGGCCCTGGAGCTCCGGGCTCAGGGTCTTGTTCTTGGTTCCCACCAGGAAGAGCCCTCCCACGAGTCCGCCCGCGTAGATTAAGGGCCAGCCGTAAAAGGAGGTGGGCCGCTTGATGGGCTCTTTTTGGCTGAAGATGAAGGTGAGGTTGTCTTGGGTGTTTAAGGAGTGGAGGGCGAGGGGCTTAAAGTTGTGGTGAACCCAGCCGGCCAAGCCAGCGTCCACGCTGTGGGAGTCCGGGAGATCCGGAATCTGTGGGAAGTGCCCGCGAATGAAGTAGTGCTGGTTGTCTCCATCATAGATTTCCGTGATGAAGCCCCAGGTGAGTTCCGTTATGTCCGCGAGAAAGGCGGGGATAGCTGAGAGCCAATAGGTGTCGGAGACATCGTTTGCGAGGATCTCCTCTATGCTCTGCCAGAGGGAAAAAGGATCTTTCAACTGTTCCATGGCCTACGCCTCCCTGTCACACGCGAAGATAGAGCCTAAGCCATGAGCCGGGGCCCCAAGGACTGGCCCCAGAGGGCCTGTCCTCTCAAGGGTGGTGATGGGGGCGCCCTAGGCGCCCCCATTATGTGTTTTTTCCCTCTCTAAAGAGATAGGCTTTAGCTGTTCTCTTCAGTTGGGGGACTCTCTTGGGAACTATTTTCAGTACTTGCTTCAGCACTCGCCTCGGGGCTGGGAGCTACTTCAGTTGCAGCCGCGCTCTCCGGTGCTGCCGCGGCCTGGGGGCTATCCGGGGCGCTCACAGGGACAGTTGCCTCGCTCACAGCGGGAGCTTTCTCAGCTAGCGCCTCTGTGACTACCTGGGCCGCGGCCTCAGGGGTCTCTTTCTTTTGGCCCTTGGCTTTGGCTGTCTTGGCCTTGTCGGCCTTGGCTTTGGCCTCTGTGGCGTTGAGGCTGGCTTTGAGGGAATCGTCTCTGTCAGGGATCTTATCCTGAGTCTTGTCGCTGGTCAATTCCCTAGACCTTATAAGGTCCTCCCCTCTGGCCCTACGGCCTCTCCCGCGCCTGGGTTCCGGCTCCGCCGGAGGCTCGGGCTCGGGCTTGGGCTCCGCTAGGACCCTCACCTTGAAGGTGCCTACCACCTCAGGGTGGAGGCGCACCGTGACGTCGTAGTCGCCAATGGACTTGATGGGGTCTGAGAGCTTGAGCTTTCTGCGGTCTATGGTGAATCCCTGCTCCTGGGCGGCGTCCACCAGATCCTGGGGAGTGACTGCTCCGTAGAGCTTGCCCTTTTCCACGGACTTGCGGGTGATGGTGAGCACCAGGCTCTCCAGGCTCTGCTTTTGGTTCAAGGCGTCCTGTTTGACCTCAAGGGATCTCCTCTCGAACTCCTCGCGCTTTTTTGCCAAGGTCTTGAGGTTGTTGGGGGTGGCGGGCAGGGCGAAAGAGCCGGGAAGCAGGTAGTTGCGGGCGTAGCCCGCTGACACCTTGAGAACCTGGCCAGCCAGGCCCAGATTATCCACGTCCTGGGTTAGTATGATTTCCATTTTTGGTCTCCTTAACTCAAAACCTTATTACTGGTTGGAGTAGTGTTGAGCCGTGGAGGTGGCCATGGCGGTGTAGGGTAAAAGGGCCATATAACGGGCGCGGAAGATGCTCTTGGTCACCAGCCTCTGGTGCTTGGCGCAGTTGCCGTTGATGCGGCGGGGGTTGATCTTGCCTCTTTCCGTTATGAACTGCCTGAGTGTGGGTATATCCTTGTAATCCACCGTGTTTATGTGCTCGGCGCAGAAGCGGCACACCCTGCGGCGGTGGAAGGTCTTTTTCTTGCCCCGGGGACGGCGAAAGTTCTTGTCGTCCGGGTTGTTGGAATAGCTCTGGTGTGGTGTATATGACATATGGTTCTCTCTCCGGTCACGCTTGATTTAGGTGATTATAGGTACTTGTTAGCTTTCCGCTAAAGCGTCTCGCCCTCGGACTTGGCCTCGGTTTCCTCCGGCGGGGCCGGGGAGTCCTCGGAAGAGCTCTCCTTGGCGCTCAGCTCGCCTGCGGGTGCCTCAGGCTCGCTTGGAGCCTCCGGGGGCTCGGCGGCTGCTACTGGAGTATCGCTTGGGGCGGCAACAGGTGGTGCATCTGGGGGCTCGCTAACGGGGGTGGATAGCTCAAGGGGAGCTAAGTGGTCCGCCGGGAGCTCGTCAGAGGGCTTTTCCGGAAACTGGGTCACCGTGGAGAGCTCCTGGGCGTCCTGGCTCTCCCTCTGGGCAGCCAGCTCGGCGGCCTGGGCCTCTTTCTTCTGGGACTTGGCCAGAAGCCGCTCCTTTTCCTCTTCGAAGCGCTGGTCGGTGAACTGGCGGTCAAGCACCATGGTGAGGCTCTTGAAGACATTCTCGTCTATCTTCAGGTTCCTCTTCAGCTCGGCCTCGACCGCGGGAAGGCCTTGGTAGTCGTAGAGGATATAGATGCCGTAGTGTTCCTTGTGGACCGGATAGGCAAGCATTTTCCTGCCCCAGTCCTCCATCTGAACCACTTTGGCATTTCCCGCCTCCAGGATACCGTCCACCTTGGCCTTGAAATTGTCCAGTTCGGCCGGTGTCAAGTTTGGTGAGAGAAGAATTAAGGTTTCATACCTTCGTGGATGCATTGAATACTCCTCGTGGGAAAAATGGCGCCGGCAGTTTAGGTTGCCGGCGCGAGGGGTTGCGCGGCCTTAAAAGAATCTTGGCCGCGGATGTTATGTAAGGCGTTCGCCACTTGTTTATTTGGGCGGCGAGTCAGTGACGCTAAAGCACCTAAGAAGGCTCTGTAAAGCCTTTGGCAAGCGCCAAAAACGTCAAAACTTTGGTTTAAGCCAAGCTGTAAGCCGCTGTGGGAGCGCTTAAGATGGCTGGAATCTACGCTCTAAAAGGCCCTTTAAAGGCCCTTTAATGGCCCTCTAATGGCCCTTGTGGCACACAGACGGAAAGAGACTATAGCATAAGAAGCGGCTAGTCTGCAAACAACTTTTTAAGGACCTTTGCTGAGATAAAAAAGAATCAATATGTATAATATAGACAATATTAAATAATTATGTGTATATATGCTGTTTTATGCTGTGTTTTGGAGGTGGCTTGCTTTGTTAAAATTAAAATTTGGCCTTTGCCGTATTTTGAGGGATATATAGTGTATCGTTATGTTACTCTACATATATATGGTGTTTTAATGAAAGACAAAGCTTTTTTGGAAAACGGGCTCGCGAGTTTTGTTGGTGAGCTATATGGTTCATTTTTTTAGAGCGGTAGCTCTCGGGGAAGACAAAGGCGAGCTTGATAGCCCAGGGCATTAAGAGTTGAGGGGAACTTGGGAGCTTGATGAGACTTACTTAGAGAGTTTTTTCATGGTGGATACTCCGTTGTTACGTAGTCAAAAAGCGCGTTTTAGTGAGATATATGGCACTGAAATGAAAATACCTTTTCTATACTTCAATAATTTTTCTGCAAAATGTTTTCCTGAAAGATTGTTTTATAAGCGCTATGAACTATGCGGGGACTGGAAGATGTGATAATTAAAAACAGCGCTAGTAACAAATTTAAGTATAATCTTATATTCACATTGATCACAAAAACGATAAATTTTTGGCATGTATTTCATTTGGACTTTCGTAAAATATCAAAATTGAAAAGGCCCTAGGTCAAGGCTCGCGATAGAATATAAATACCGAACAATATAAAAAATTTTCCCTCCCCCTTGGGAATTAAAGATTAATATTGACTCGTTTCAATTTACGATGGGTTTTATGCTTTAACAGATGGCTCACTTGAAGATTAGCGGCTGAAATAAAACTAGGCGTAAAGAAGATAAATACTTCCGCGTTAAATTATTCACTTATAAGATGTCCAAGAGCCGCGACAAAGTCACGGAGAAAGATTAGGAAACGGTTTTTAATAAATATACACAAGTACGAGTTAAATCCGCGTT
>JAITJT010000070.1 GCA_031278795.1 Deltaproteobacteria bacterium
CCTTAAATATTGATTATTTTTAGAAAGTTAAAGCGCGGGCGTAGCCTCGCGCGGGAAACCCAAGTTTTTTTGGTAAAATTTCCGCGCACTAAAATAAATTAGTTGCTTAGTAATAAAGGTAAACTACTTGTGGAAACGCGCAAGCCCATGCTAGCCCGCAGCCATTTCAAAGAAAAAATAAAATTTGACATTTTAGTAAATTTTCAGGTAAAAATAATTGTCTTGTTTAAAATGCATGCTATAACTGATATATCTTAGATTAATCCAAAGGATTTAACAATGATTTCAGAATTCGAAGTTTATGATAATAATAAGAAGATTGATTTTTAGTTTTCGAATTTAAAAAGATTTTTTATAATTTTTTAAGGTGATTTATACAATAATTATTATCGTGTTCTTATTGAGTTCGCTAAAGATTTGGTGATGGGGGAGTTCATATGAAAAACAAAGTGAAATTAAATATGATCATTCTAGAGATATTTTTGTTCCTCTGCCTTTTTCCTGCATCCAAAGCGTTAGGAGAATATAACAGATTAGCGGATAGTTTTTCCTCTGGGCTTGTCAGTAGCTTAGGATTATTCCTTTTGGTTGGCATTTTTTTGATCTCAATCGAGGTGCTGTCGTGGCTAATCAGGGTTGGCAAAAAAGCTGCTGAAACAATTTCCAAACAAAATAATAAAAATGAGCAAACGATGTACTACCAACCATCAAAACCAGCAGACACTCTTATAGATCCAGTCACCGGCATAGAATATATTAATAGAGGCGTGCCATTGGTCAGAGAGATCCAAAGGGAGCAAAATTTGGGAAATTCAAACAATGCACCTAAGAGTGGATTTTTACAAAAAAATGAAGAAACACGCGTAATTTTGGAAAAAAAAGACACTTATATAGATCCAGTCACCGGCATAGAATATATTAATAGAGGCATGCCAATGGTCAGAGGGATCCAAAGGGAGCAAAATTTGGAAGATTCAAACAATGCGCCTGAGAATGGTTTTTTACAAAAAAATGAAGAAACACGCGTAATTTTGGAAAAAAAAGATGTTGACAACCCATCAAAAAAATAGTTGTCATCCGTTGTTTTTAGCCACAGGCGAGATTAATCCATAAATTATTATTAAAAAAATCAAAACACTTACTCTACCTGCAGGCGTTTGCATTTTTATTATCAACGCATGTTTATTAATTTGATAAATGTACGCACTAATCCAAGATTATCTCTTTAAGACACATGGCCTTTAGATATTTCCAATTTTTTGCTTCTCAGGCAAAAAGGCCTGTGGGTCTTAGGCATAAATTCCTGGTTGTGAAAATTTATAAAAAAAGTTTCATGCCTTGGCGCTTGGAGCGCACGTGTTTTATGAAAAGACTAGCCTTGTTCGGGAGGATATCCAGCATTCATTACGGTGAATACCCAATCTCATTGCGGTTGGTTCTTGATAACTGTCTGCACTATCTTGTGAGAGAACCCCAGGGTCGCCCCGATCTCCTTTAAGAGGGCCTTCTCCGGCTCGGATATTGAGCGCAGGAAGCAGAGGCGGTTCTCCAGAAGGTAGTAGAACTGGTTCTGGGAGTCCCAGAGATCCACGTCCTTTAAGGTGGATTTAACCAGCTTGAGGAAGCTCTCAATCTCTTCTAGGAGTGTTGGCCGGCCTGGCCCAAACTTAAGCTGCCTGAAGAGGTTACCCAGATAGGTTTCCGAGGCCTCGGACACCACCGGAATGTTCCTGGTGGAGCCACCGGTGTCTAAGCTTAAGAGCTCCTTGAGGTGGTCTATGTCTATGGGCCGCCCGTCGTTCATGGGTTTTAAGATGTGGGCCAGCTCGTTTTCAGCCATTACCCTAAAGACGTACTGATCCACCCAGTCCCAGGCCTTGGATTTGAGGCTATAGCTAAGGAGGGCGTCCTTGTAGTTATTGAAGGCCTTGGAGGTGTAGCTCAAGAGGTCGTCAAAGAAGTCCTTGAGCACGTGGGTGAGGATCTCCTCTCTCACGCCAGGCCACAATGAGTCCAGGGTGTAGCGGGAGGCGCCGGGAAAGAGGTTGTCTAGGGAGCTCCGGAGGACGGAGGCGCCGTTTTCTAAAAAGAGCCGCCTGGCTTTCCCGAAATTCTCATCCCCGGTCTCGGGCACCACTATGTCCAGCTTGGGGCCGTTGTCGGCCAGGACCAAGACGAAGCGCTCCGTGGTCTCGCCCAGGCGTATCTCCGTGAAGTCAGCTTTCCCGGTAAATATCTGGGGCAGCTCGTCGCCCCTAACCAGGTGAACCCGCTCGGAGGACTCGTTCTGCACCTTGGACCAGTGGCACTCTTTAAGTGTATGCGGCGCCTTCATGGCGAGAGACGCCCCCCACTGGGCTGCGGTCTGGGAGGGGTTGAGGTCGGTTCCGGCCACCTCGGCCTTCCAGACGTCCTCTCCGGTGGCGTAGACCTTGTCGTTGGGAACGGCCTGGCGCAGGTAGTTGAGGAGGCCTTGGGTGAGGTTCCTGGGGGTGTATTTTTGGCAGAGCTCAATGGCCCTGGCCGCGTAGCGCATGTTCTGGATAGGTTCAAGTCCGGCTATGTCATCAAAGAACCAAGCGCAGCTGGTGAACATGTAGAGGCTCATGAGCTGGGACTCCATGAGCTCCAGGGCCTTGACCCTTAAGACCTTGTCGCCCGGGGCGGCCAGGGTTTGGCTGTCTAGGAATATCCTCTGGCACTCCCGGTCGTAGCCGGAGACTATTACGTCAATGTACTCGTTTCTCGCGGCGAATGGATCCTTGAAGAGCCCCTCGGATTCCCTGGTGAGTACCCCAATTAGCTCGTCCCGGAGCCAGTCGAGACCCTCTCTTAGGGGCGTGCGCCACTTCTGGTTCCAAGCCGGGTCTCCACCCGTGTGGCAGCCGCAGTCGGATCTCCAGCGCTCCACACCGTGGGCGCAGCTCCAGGAGCTGTTTTCCAAAATCCTCGCCTCCTTTAAGGGCGGGAACATGGAGAGGAACTTGGCGTAGTTGGTGACGATGATATCGTCAGGGGAGGGCTTGTCCGTTTTGGGCTCTAGGGAGTCAAAGACCCAGGCCAGGGCCATCTCCCCGAAATGGAAGTGGTGGCCGTAGCTCTCTCCATCGGTCGCCAGGTTAACCAAAACCGGCCCCTCCTTGGGGGAGCCGTAGGCCTGGAGTATCCTGTCCCTAAAGGTTCCACCGTCACGGAGAAGGTTCTCAAAGGCAACGGCCCTTGATACCTGGCCGTCGTAGACGAAGACGTCCAGGTAGTCCTCCTCACCGTCCCCAAAGAAGACCCGGTAGGGTTCCCTGGGGTCCACCTGGCTCCTTAGGGTCTCAAAGGGCTCGGTTCCTCTCTTACCACCAGGGCTTAGCTTACGGATAGCCTCTATCTGGTTCTGGGCTAAAATGGTGAACTTCATGCCGTTTTCCTTGAGGATCTTCAGAGACTCCAGATCCACCGCGGTCTCGGCCAGCCACATTCCCTCCGGGTCCCTCCCGAAGGTGTGCTGGAAGAACTTCTTGCCCCAGACCACCTGGGTAATCTTGTCGTTGGTGTTGGAGAGCGGCATGATCATGTGGTTAAAGACCTGGGCCACGGCCGGGCCGTGTCCGTCCTTTTTGAGGAAGGCCGCCTTGTCAGCGGCCACTATGCGCTCATAGGTCTCCTTGTCGGCTTCTTTTAGCCACATGAGTAGCGTTGGGCCCACGTTGAAGGACATGTGCTCGAAATTGTTGATTATCTTAACTATCAGCCCCCCGTCGCCCAGGATGCGGGCGACCGTGTTGGGGGAATAGCACTCCCTCGTGATGCGTAGGTTCCAGTTGGCGAAGGGCGCGGCCGAGAGCTGGATGGGGATGGAGCCGCTCCAGGGGTTTTTTCTGGGCGGCTGGTAGAAGTGGCCGTGGATTATCAGATAGCGTGAATTTGGCACCGTGTTGTCCTTTGGAGCGCGTGTGTTTAATGATTGTTTGTCTTAGGCCTTTTAAGCTCTAAGTATATATGACCAATCATCATGAGCTATGTTTTTGGCTTATGATTTTGGCCTATGGTTATGTCTTATGTTCCAGAAAGTAAAGCGCGCTAAACGCATCTTTGGTAAATGCTAATAAATGCTCATAAATGCTAACGAAAGACTAGTGATCATTTCTTCCCCAGCATGCCCATGATGAGGGTCTGGTAGGAAAGGGCGGAGGTCTTCCAGGAGAAGTCCTCCAGCATGTTGGAGCGGGACATGTGCTCAAAGTCCTCTTTCCTGGAGTAGAGCTCGCTGGCCCTTCTGATGGCCCTAAAGAGGGCCTTTTGGTTGAAGGCCGCGAACTTGAAGCCAGAGTCCCAGAGTCCCTCCGGGTTCTTTCCGGCAAAGTCACGTACGGTATCGTTTAGGCCACCGGTGGCCCTCACCACGGGCACGCCTCCGTAGCGGAAGGCGAATAGCTGTATGAGCCCGCAGGGCTCATACATGGAGGGCACCAGGACGAAATCCGCCGCCGCCACCAGCTGGTGGGAGAGGGGCACGTTGTAGTCCAGCTTCAGCCACATGTCCTTGGGATGGGCCTTTTGGATGGCCGTCAGCTGCTCCTGGAACCAGGGGTCGCCGGTTCCCAGGACCGCCAGCTTCACTCCCAAGTGGAAGATGTCGCTCTCGGCCTCGATTAGGAGCGAGACCCCCTTCTGGGTGGTGAGTCTACTCACCATCACAAAGAGGGGAGAGTCCGGTGTGGTGGGGAGTCCGGCGTATCTGAGGAAACTTTCCTTGCATTTCTTTTTGCCGGACATGTCGACAGTTGAGTAGTTGGCGGCTATGTGGGTGTCGGTTCTGGGGTTCCAGGTGACGGTGTCGACGCCGTTTAGGATGCCGTGTAGCTTGTAGGAGTGCTCCCTTAGGAGCCCATCCAGGCCGCAGCCGAACTCCGGGGTCTGGATCTCCTTGGCGTAGGTGGGGGAAACGGTTACAAGCGCATCGCTGTAGACGATTCCGGCCTTGAGGAAGCTCAAGGACCCGTAGTACTCGATGCCGTCCACCCCGAAATAGCTCTCCGGTAGCTCCAGCTCGCTCTTGAAGGTGAAGGGGGCTATGCCCAAAAATCCCTGGTTGTGGATGATGAAGAGCCCCTTGGGGGCATCGGAGCCCATCTCCTTGAGATAGGCCATGATGGGCCCGGTCTGCCAGTCGTTTCCCATGATGACGTCAGGCACCCCTCCGCGGATATGGGGGAGGGAGGCTATCACCGCCTTGGAGAAGAAGGCGAAGCGGGAGGGGTTGTCCGGGTAGTCCACCTTGTTTTGCTCATAGAGCCCGGCCCGGTTGAAATAGGGGTCGTGGTGCACCAAATAGACCGGAACCCTGGGGGAGAGCTGGGCCTTAAGGAGCCTAAAATCGGTTTTATAGGCGCCAGTTCCACAGCTTAGGTCGAGGCCCATGTCCTCCCAACCGCCCTTCTTGAGGGCCTGGCTGTAAGCGGGCATGATGACCGCGCACTCGATTCCCAGCTCGGAGAGGGCCAGGGGGAGGCTTCCGGCCACCTCGGCCAGGCCTCCGGTCTGCGCCAGGGGAGATACCTCCGAGGCGGCTACCAGCACTTTTATTTTTTGGGGCATATCTGGATCTACGTTCCTTTTTGCCGGAAAAAAACTCTACTCCGGCCTTTGTTTTTCAGATATTGTTGGGTAAAAGGCGAGAACTTACTAATATACTTGAATAGGATCTGATAGGGTTTTTTCGCCTTGATAATAATTTTTGGCATCTTCTAGAGAACAGCTCTGTTAAGCTTTACGTTCAAGGTGTATTTTCTGTGGACTCGCTATTTTAAAATCTGTCTTTTATCTCTATTTTCAAGCTAACTTAATCCAAGACAAGGGTTTCAACCAGCGTGGGCTAAAAAACATGGTCTTTTATTTGGTCTTTTATTTGGGCTTAAAATATAGGCTTAAACACGCTTAAACAAATTTGGCCTCCATCAAAAGGCCCCCAAAAGGAGCGGCAAAACAAAGCTGAGCTTACGAGAAAAGCCGCACCGAGGCTAGTATCATTGGAACTTTATGGTGGCGTTCTTTCCCAAAGTTTCAGAGTTGGGGAGTTCTTAAATTTTATTGAAAAATTTACCCACTTTCAAGCACCGTCCAGGATTTTTCGCTCATGATGTATATTCCCGCGGTGGTTTTGAAAAGGCTTGCTCTCACAGATCAATTAAAGCACAAAATTTCCAAAAAGTAAGAGTTCCCCGAAAAAAAACTTGAGCCCTTAAGATTGACTCAACACTTAAATCTCTATATATTGTATCATTAATATTAATTTTGCCTGCTTATTGTGTTTATTGTGCTGATTTAGAGCTTTCCTTTTCCTTCCAAGCATATTTGGCCCGCTCCCCGGCCTTAAGTTCCCAAAGGGGCCCAAAGGCCCCTCTTTTTTCCCCAAAAAAGCCAGGGAGTTCTTAGGTGTTGCCTAGATTTTTTCATTCGACTTTGGGGCTTAGGGTAATTCCAAGATTATTTTGTTTTTATAAAAAAAGAGCCTCAAAAGCGCACAAACTTTTAGCTTTTTCCATTGAAAGTTAAGCTCTCTTACTTTGAAGCTTTTCCAAGGAAATCTCTCTTTTCTGGAATCTTTTTTAGCTAAGAGCTATAAGCCTGGCGGCTTAACTTAGTTGAAAGGGCATCTTTAACCAAAAAAGTTAGGGGCGTATTTAGCGACTCTTAGCGAGCTAGCTTTAACACAAAGTCGAGCTCGCTTTAACACAAAGTCGAGCTCGCCTTAACACAAAGGAAAGCTAAGTATTAACTTAATTGTTTTTTTAAAGTGCGCTAAAATCTTTTAATCTTGGTGATAAGAAAACGCTCTATTTATAGATCGCAGCCATTTTTCCCGAGCTTTTCCCTCTTAGCTATTCTAGCTAAAGTTAAGCCACAATTCTCCCCCAACATAGTCCGAATCATTAGTTTTATCCTGTGTAAAATTAGTGAAAGGGCGAAATTGAAATAAAAATTGGGATTCAAAAGAAAGGCATCTTTTTTAAAATCT
>JAITJT010000073.1 GCA_031278795.1 Deltaproteobacteria bacterium
CCTCTCCTATCCTTCCTGGTCTGGGTCTTCCACTCCGGAGAGTCCGAGTACTTGCCCTTCTTCTTGCCCTTGGAGGGAAGCGGGCTCGCGATGAGGCCGGGTTCCGGGATGGACGCTAGGCCTTCCTTGTGGCTTTTAGGTTTGAGATCCTCTTTGATCTCCTCGTCTATTTTTATCTTTGGCCCTATCAAGAACTCTTGAGGCACGAAAGGCGTTAGCCAGATGTCATTGCCGTAGGAGCTGAAGTTAACCCCGGAGGCCTTAGCCTTCTGGGCCATGACCCTCACCAGGATTACTTCAGGCGCGAAGCGCTTGGCCACCTTCTGGGCCTTTTCTTTGTCCACAAAGAGCCTCACCTGCCCCTCGGTGGGGTTTTTGGGGTAGAGTCCCTTGAAAAAGGCCGACCTCCAGGCGCCCTCCTTTAAGCCCACGTGGAGCTCCTTGGGGAGGGTCACCTCACCTTCCGCCTCCGGCGGAAGCTTGGCCAAGGAGGGGTCAAGCCTTAGGAGCTTGTCCACCAGCTCGTAGTCCCGGTTACCTGGCTCGTTTATCACGTCCTTGATACGTGTCTCGTTTAAGCCCCTGTAGCCCTCCTCGTCCTTGAGGGCGGCCACCAGCTCCTTTATGGGCACGAATCCCTCGCTGGAGAGGACGAGCCCGAACTCGTCCGGCTGCACGCCCAGGGCGTAGCGGAGGAGGCGCTCCAGGGAGTTCTTGGCGTGGCTCATCTTTTTGCTCATAAAGAAATCCTTTTTTAAAATATTAATTGTGGTGTATCATTTTGCGTTTGCGCTATATAGTCCGCGAGACGCTGATTATATCACGCCTAATGTGGCGTAAAACAATCTTAATAGCTAACTTCATATCTATAATGCTGAAAAAAATCTAACTCAATTTTAAGAGGGTTCTAAATGGCCAAAGCTAAGCTACGTTATGTGTGCTCCGAGTGTGGTTACGTATCCCCGGTGCAGCTGGGCCGCTGCCCCAGCTGCCAGGCCTGGGGAACGCTCGCGGAGAGCCGCCCTGAGGTAAAGGAGACCCCACAGAGAAAGGCCGGCCCCAAGGTTCTGAGTCTCGACATGGTGAGCCCCAAGGAATCCGAGCGGCTCTCCACGGGTTTAGCTGAGCTGGATAGGGTTCTGGGGGGAGGCATGCTCCCGGGAGGGGTAATCCTCCTCTCAGGTGAACCAGGCGTTGGAAAGAGTACCCTTCTACTCCAGGCGGCAGCTGGCACCGCCCGAACCGGCCATAAGCTTCTCTACGTGACAGGCGAGGAGTCCGCGGCCCAGGTGCGCCTGCGCGCCGAGCGCCTGGGGCTTCCCTTGGAGGACATCTTCGTGCTTAGCGAAACCGAGGTGCCCAATGTCCTGGAGAGGGCTAGTGGTCCCTTTGGGGTACTGGTGGTGGACTCGGTTCAGACCATGAGGGTTCCCGAGCTCATGAGCCCGGCCGGGTCTCCTGCCCAGCTGAGGGAAAGCGCCCAGCTACTGGTAACTTTCGCCAAGGAGAGGGGAGTGCCTCTGTGGCTGGTGGGCCACATCACCAAGGAGGGATCCATCGCCGGCCCCAAGATCCTGGAGCACCTGGTGGATACGGTATTGTACCTGGAAGGTGAGAGGGATAGGCCCATCAGGGTTCTAAGGTCCTTCAAGAACCGTTTCGGGGCGGTGAACGAGCTGGGCGTCTTCGAGATGACGGGTACCGGCCTGGGTGAGGTTAAAAACCCCTCTGAGCTCTTTATAGCCGAGCGGGCCAGTGGTGCCTCGGGCTCGGTCATAACCCCTGTCCTGGAGGGTAGGAGGCCTCTTTTGATGGAGATCCAGGCCCTGGTGAGCCAGAGCTTCATACCCATGCCCAGGCGGCAGTCCCTGGGGGCGGACCCCAGCCGGGTGGGACTCCTGGCCGCTGTCTTGGAGAAGAAGGTGGGGCTGCGCCTCTTTGACCAGGACCTTTTCGTAAACGTCGCCGGTGGCGCCAGGATAACGGAGCCAGCTGCCGATCTGGCAATCGTCGCCGCCATTAGCTCCAGTTACCAGGACAGCCCTCTCGAAGAGGATCTGGTGGTCATAGGCGAGGTGGGCCTGGCGGGCGAGATAAGGCGGGCCGGAAGGATGGCCGAGAGGATGAAGGAGGCCGCGCGTATGGGTTTTGGGAGGGTATGTGGCCCGGCCGCGGAGCTTGAGGAGATAAATGTTTCCAAAATAAAGAAAATCCCAGTAAAGAAGGTCACAGAGCTCTTTGGCGCGGGCATTGGTCTTAGGCCGCATAGGGTACAGAGAAAATTTTCTTAAGGCCTTAAAAATACCAATGTAAAAAGATTTGAGAAAAGATATCATCTTGATTGGGCGTTTTCCCAAAATTTCAAAAAAATAATCTTAAAAATCGATAATATTGTCTAAAAGCGTCTCTATAAAGCGGGAAGAATTTTGCCTTTGTGTTAGAAGACAAGTTGTTAGGATGTTTTTTGAGGGAATAATAATTTTTCTTTTCAGGAGAATATACGTAAAGTAAGTTACGTATTATCTAGTTGATATGGGACAAATCCGGCGATTTTAAATATATTATGGCTTTTTTTTTGATAGATTGTGATGGTCTATGAAGGAAAAATCCAGCTAGTAATGTTATCAGGAACACTTTTGTTTTGGCTCTAATTTACCACCATATATAGTTAATTTTAACTAAAACAGAGGGAAAAGCCAGGGATATTTTTTTCGATGTGTCTTGAAAAGAGTAGAAAATGGAGTATTAGATCCTTAGTTAGGCATCTTGCCCGAGCCATTAAGTGCCGGTGAAATGTATCCCCACCTAGGGAGCGTAGCGTCCTAAGTAAGCTAAGATAGTCTCGCCGTAGAAAACCCGCCTGATCTTTTAATTTAGCTTACAGCTACTTTGAAGACGCTAGAGTCACTAGCTCTGTACGGAAGAC
>JAITJT010000083.1 GCA_031278795.1 Deltaproteobacteria bacterium
GCTTGTTTTTGGATAAGCTTTCTCCCCTCTTTTTTTGACAAAACATAGACACACTCAATATTAGCGGTCAAGATTGAGTCTGTTTGTAGAATCATTAAATTTAATTGTCAAACAAATCAGCTAATAATACTCTTTAAAATAAAAGAACTCTCTTCCCTCAACCTTTGCATCTTACCCCACCAGTTACATCCACCAAAAAAACTCAAACTTATCTAAAATCTCTTCAAGTTTTAGATAAAACTCACCTTTCACCTCAATAAAATCTCCCTTTTGAGCTATTTCAAGACTAAAACCCAAGCTTTTAACAATACTCTTGCCAAAAGAGCAATTATTTTGTTATATTTAACAAGTTCAGCCCATAGCCTTAAAGGAGAATTGTTTTTGAGCGATAACTACAAAGACTATTTCATAAAAGACGGCCGGCACATTGGGGACTACGAGGCGATGTATCAGAACTGCTCGGATCCCTGGCATATCGAAGCCTTGGGTCTGAGGCTTGACATGGCTGCCGCCCTTCTCCTTTTGGACTGTTACCAGGAAAATATTGGGAAGGTGCTGGATCTCGGCTGCGGTGCCGGCTTATTCTCCCTGGAAATGATGAAGAAACTAATCCCCAGGCGAGCTGACATGTGGTTTGTGCTCTCGGATATCTCTCCCACGGCCCTAAAGCTGGCCGAGCAGAGACTGAGAACCCAGGGGCGCCCACAGGAAGAGCCGGATAAGGATGGAATCTTGGGTTTTTTCAAGAGGAAGAGGCCAAAGGCTAAAGATTCCCCTGAATTCAGCTCAGCGTCCCCGCTCCTAAGCTCAGAGGTGGACTTCCTGCCCCTGGATTTGCGTACCCTGGCCCAAAACAACCCTTTTTCCGGAAAAGACTTCGACCTTATAGTCCTGGCCCAGGTTCTCTGGGGCATCCTGGAGAACCTGGAGAGCACTCTGGATGAGCTTAAGAAGGCCCTGCGCCCGGGCGGCGCCCTCCTCATGTCCCAGCACTTCCCGGGGGAGAGCCAGCAGTACGGCAGGGATATCGTAAAAAGCCCTGAGGACCTGAAGGGCTATCTGAAGAAGGCGGGTTTCGCCGAGCTACATTCCTTGGAGACCGACAGGGACATAAACCACCATTACGGAGGCCTATGGAGGTCCAATTAGCATATAGCCCCATATGCCGCTTCTGCGGTAAGGGCCCCTTGCACGTCCAGTTCACCTTTGAGGTACCGGAGAAACTCACCAAGAACCTCAAGGGCGATGCCTTTATTATGACCGCTTGCAGTAGCTGCGGCTCCTTCCAGGTCAATCCCCACCCACCCGAGGCCCTGGCCAGGGAGTTCTTCACCCTCCCGGACTTATATGTGGACAACATCGACCCTGACGGGAAGAAGGTGGATACCCTAAAGAGGGCTGAAGATAGAAGGGAAGAATACGAGGGTTATGCCAAAGCCATCATACCTTTCCTTCCCAAAACCGGTGGAACCATCCTAGATATAGGGGCGGGAACTGGACTCATGCTCTCTCTCCTACCAGATAAATACAAACGCATAGCAGTAGAGCCCAATGTCTTTCTTTCCCAGAAGGCCAAGGACAGGGGCTTAACCGTGGTTAACGAGTGGGCCGAGAACCTCAAGCAGCCGGACACCCCCTTGGTTCTGATAATCTTCAACCAGAGCCTGGATCACTTTGTCCGGCCAGACATCATCCTGGGCCGCACCCTAAACTGGCTGGAACCAGGCGGCATGGTGCTCATCTCCGGACTCATAAACCCCCTGTCCCTGGCCGCCCGCATAACCGGCCCCGGCTTCCGCCTCTGGCACCCCTACCACCAGGTCTACCCCACCAGGGAAGCCGTGGTGAACAAACTGGCCTCCTTTGGTTTTGAGACCTTAGGCATATTCAGACCATATTTCGACACCCCCTTCGGCTCCCTCCCCCAGCTTTTCAAAGGGGCCTACACCCTGGCCAAGGCCTGGTTCCTCAAGAGCAAAAGGGCCGTGCCCAGTCCCCCCTGGCCTGGAAACGTTCAGACCTTCCTGGCCAGAAAACAGCTGCTCTTCTCCAGATTGAAAGTGGAGGAGAGGGATCTTCAAACCCATGGAGATTCCCACCGCTGTTCCATAACTTAAGAAATCAATAATAAAAACATTTTCAGCATCATAATCACTTAAATTCTAAAACGACAAATTTACATTTTTCACCCTATTTAAAGCTTTTTTCCGATTAAAATTCAGACAAATTATTACGCGCGCTTTTTACAAATAAGCTATGCTTAGAGCTTTTGGCTAAATGCTTAATACTTACGCTTTATGCTTAATGCATAACGCTTAGTGTTTAACGCATATTGCTCTAAGCTTAAAACATTATGCTTGAGAGCTTAAACCTAAACGGCCTTTGTCTTCTTGAACTCCGCGATTAAGTCGCGGAGTAAACTTCCATGAATATAAAGCTTCATGTGAAGCAAGTAAATTATTATTCATATGACACATGAAATTTAAATGATATCTTAAAGATTATCCATTCCGTTGTTTGCTTCGCCTTTTATTTTTTTGCAATATGTTCTATGTTTTGCTTTTTATGCATTATATTCTGCGTTTTACTTTTTAGATTTTTTCCTGAAAATATTCAAGGGCTGCAACACTAAAAC
Organism: Deltaproteobacteria bacterium; assembly: GCA_031278795.1. The sequence continues at coordinate 2,636 of JAITJT010000083.1, forward strand.
TTAGTTAAAGTTTAAGAGGGAAAAACATGTCAATAAAATTTTTAGAAGGTGGCTGCATCTTTTCATTTGACAACTTTGGCCCTGAGTTTATTTTTCCGCCTCCAGAGCATGACTACATCATGGAGGGGAAGATCTACGGAAGCCCTACTGGGCCTGTACCAGCGGAGAAAGTGATAGCCGACCCCAATATCCTCAACGACATTGAGTCGGATGCCTCCATAATCGCTTACAACAAAGAGGACAACAGTCTCTTACTCATCAGGGACGCGGTGGGAGCGACACCACTCTTTTACGCCCGCACCGACGAGGGATGCAACGCCTCCTTCAACCTGAGCCTCCTTCTAAAAACCTTGAAAAAGCCTCCAAAACACAATGAGGACGCCTTTTACGACTTCTTGGCCACCCACTACCGCTATGTCTTTAGGGAGTCGTTCCGTACCTTCCACCACGGCGTTTACCAGGTGCCGGCCGGGCACTACATCCTCATCCAGGAAAACGACGTTATCACAAACCAGTACTTGGATTTGGCCTTTGACACGAACGCCCAGAAGATGTCCTTCGATGACGCGTCCCACGAGTACATCAGGATCTTGGATGAAAACGTGGGCCTAAGGCTCTCCGCCTTGCCGGACAAGTCCTTCGCCTTCACCGTGTCCTCGGGCCTGGATAGCTCCACGGTTGCATCCCTGGCCGCCAGGCGCCTGAAGACCCCACTGGACACCTTCACCATGTCCTACAGCTCGGCCAAGGGCACCCCCTATGACGAGACCCCGGGGGTGAGGGCCTTGCTGGCTAGCACTGACTGGAAGCTTAATAACCTGGAAATGGACGCCCCTCT
>JAITJT010000097.1 GCA_031278795.1 Deltaproteobacteria bacterium
TCCTTAATCAGGCGCCCCAAGTAAACGCCAATTAAGGCGAGTGGGAGCGAGATTATGAAGCAGAGGAAGGCCTCCAGCACGTTCAGCTTGGTACCCGTGGGCTGGGAGGAGATGATCACTATGAGGGTCAAGATGGCGAACACGAAGGAGATGAGGAGGTTGATGGCTAGGTGTATGCGCTTCTTATTGCGCTTAATCTTCTTCTCGCGCTCGGCCTTCAACTCCTCTTCGCTTAAGGCGGGCGCCTCGGCCTTGGGTGTGGCCGCCTTGGGTGCTTCAGTCTTGGGTGATTCAGTCTTGGGAGCTTCAGCCTTGGGTGCTTCGGCCTTGGGTGCGGTCGCCTTGGGTGCTTCGGCCTTGGGTGCGGCCGCCTTGGGTGCCTCAGCCTTGGGCATTTCAGCCTTGGGCGCCTCCGCTTTGGGCGCCTCCGCTTTTTTTAGGTTGGCATCCCCACCCGGGGCATCACCCTCTGGAGGATTTTGATCTTTTTGCGTAATTTGTTCGTTTTTATCGTCCATTTTTCATATTCTCCTAAATATTCTAGCTAATTACCAAATTTATATGGATTGAACTTGATAATTTTTTTCGATGTGGGAGATGTTTTCCTCGCTTATTTTAACACAATTTTGGAGAAAACTCTAAAGGCCTAGGGAGTGCCTGAAAGGGCATCATAATAGGCGGGTTTTTGCTAAATATCATCACCAAAGATTATTTTTATGGCTTTTTAATTATTTTTGTTATTTTGGCCTAAGATGCGTGAGGAACGCTTACAAAGACTAGAAATGATACAGACATAGAGCTTCATAAATCGCTTTGATTGTCACTTTTTTGGCCGCTTTTTTTAACTTTTTGTTTTTTTTAGTTTTTCATATACATCTTGTTTTTTTAGTGATTAGCTAGTTGTTTTAAGGATTATATTATTTTTTTTGTAAAGGCTTTGTTTTATTTTGGAAAGATTTAATTTTTAACGAATATCTAATTTTTTAATAGATTCCTTGGTTTTTGCCAAACATTTAAATTTTTATTAACAAACTTTTTTTTTTACGTTCGTGCTAGTACCAGTACGATTTAAAGCGTATTGCCTTAACCGCAAGTGTGGGAGATCAAATGATTTTACGCCTTTATAGGCTGATTATCCAGCATGTGTCTTTTCTGGTGCTCATGTATGGAGGACGTTTTGGAGTAAACCTAGGCCCGGCCCTTCCGTGTTTCGCTTGCCCCTATGTGACGGGCTGCGGCGGGCAGTGCTACCTTATGGGACTCCAGGGCTACATAGGTTTTGGCATGAGCATCCAAAACTTGATAGGCTTTGAGGGCCTTAGGGCCCTAGCTTACCTCCTTCTCTTTATCCTATTGGTAGCGCTCCTGGGAAAGCTTTGGTGCGGCTTTATCTGCCCCTTCGGGCTCCTCCAGGACTGGATTACCTACCTGAGGCGCTTCCTTAAGATCCCTGAAGGAAAGATATCGCCTCCCACCTTGAAGGCCCTGGGGAAGATAAAGTACATACTCTTGGCCTGGCTAATGGTCGCGCCCGTCTTTATAACAGCGGGGCTTTTGCCGGGAGATCTCTATCTTCCCTTCTGCTCCATATGTCCGGGTAAACCTATACTTCCGCTTTTCGCCGGAGAGGTGCAGTATTTCGCCATAGACAAGAGTAACGCGGTCACCTTGGTGGTTACCTTCCTATCGGTCTTTATTGCGGGCGCCACCATCGCCGGGGTATTTTTGCGGCCGCGCTTGTTTTGCACCTTCTGTCCGCTCCTAGCACTCATCCACATACTTAAGCCCCTAAACCTACCCCTCCTCAAAAAAGATACCCTCCTGTGCCACGGCTGCGGAACCTGCGCCAGGGGCTGCCCCATGGACGTAAACAAGGTCTACCGGGACGAGGGGGCCGCGGACGTGCAGACATCCGACTGCATAAACTGCGGGGAGTGCGTGGCATCGTGCCCGGCAGAGGGATCCTTGAGCTTGAGGTATCTGGGAAAGAAGATTGTGGCATCTAATCCGGAGATGGCACTGGGGAAAAGGAGGGTGAAAATCCATGGCAAATAGTGATGACAGACTAGCGCGCGCGCTCGCGCGCGCTAGAGATAAAAGAGACGCGGAGTCCCAATTAGAGATTAAGAAGCTAAGGGAGAGAGAGGACTTTATCCCGGAGTATGGGTATTTTCTGGATCTCTATGAGGATCGATCCATTAAGGCTATAGAGAGTCGCGTGGGCATGCCGGTCGCCCTCCTTTTGTGTCTCCAGGCTCCGGTGGAGCTGTTTTTGGCCCAAGGGTTTTTTCCGGTGAAGATATATAGCGGCTCTTATTCGGCATCCAACCTGACGGGTGCGAGGCTTCCGGCCCTCATGTGCCCCACGCTCAAGGCTGTTTTGGGGGTTACCGAGATGGAGCCTGAGCTGGTAAAGGCCCCTTGGGTTATTCCGCTCACCTGCGACTGGATTGTGCGCTTCAAGGAGACCAGGGAGCTCTTTGGGGGCTTTGACGCCAAGGTTTTGGAGCTGGAGGTGCCCAGGCTCAAGGACGGGCCACTATCTAGCGAGTTGTGGCTAGCTGAGGTATGGAACCTTTCCAGGTTTCTAATTGACGCCGGAGGCGCCAAGCTAAAGGCTTCTAAGCTCCTTTCCGCCATAAAGCGCGTGGAGAAGGTGAGGGCCTTGCACGTTAACCTCACCCAGCTTAGGCGAGAGGGTTTAATTGCCCCGCTGTGGTACACCCTGGTTCTTTCAGCCTTCTACTACGACCTGGCTGAGCCTTACTGCTCAGCTCTCACCAGCTTGATTTCGGCCTTATCCAAATCAGGAAAGGTTAAAGAAGATGCCCCTGGTGTCTTTCTCACGGGATCACCTATCTACTTTCCCAATTTCAAGATCTACCACCTCCTGGAGCAGGCCGGGCTCATGGTATTGGGAGACGACTTGTGCTCCTCTGAGAGGCTACTCCCCAGGCACGTGGAGGTTTCCGACCGCTCCGAGCGGGGGCTTCTCCGCTCACTATCTGAAACCTACCACCAGGGCTGCTTGTGTCCGGTATTCGCGGACAACGTCCACCGGGCAGCCATCATGCGGGAGGCGGTCATGGGAGCGGACGTGCGGGGGGTGGTCTTCCACCTCCTCAAGGGCTGCCATCCTTATGACCTGGACTCTTTCCTCCTGGAAGACGCTGTCCACGACTGGGGCCTCAAGTTCCTCAAAATTGAGACCGACTATTCCCTGGAGGACAGCCAGAACCTCCTCACCCGCCTGGAGGCCTTCCGGGCGACCTTGGAGGTGAAGCGTGCAGTATAGGATTGGCTTGGATCTGGGTAGCACCGCCATAAAGTGCGTGATAGTGGGAGACGGAAAGATCCTCTGGAAGGGAAACATCCCCACGGCACCTGACCAAGAAAGACTAGCCGATGAGCTCATAGCCAAGGGCCTGGGGGAGCTGGGGCTCCCCCAGGACTCCAAGATGCCCCTGGTATCCACGGGCTACGGCAAGAGCCTCTATAAAAAGGCCACCATGCGCATAGATGAGCTATCGGCCAACGCCAGAGGGCTTTACCTCTTCAGTGACGGAGAGGCCAGAAGCGCCATCAACATAGGAGGCCAAGACTTAAAAATCCTGAAGCTCTCAGAAGCTGGAGAGGTTACTGATTTCCGGATGAACGACAAGTGCGCGGCCGGTACTGGCCGCTTCTTTGAGCTAGCCGCCAGGCTCTTAGATGTACCCCTCTCCAAGTTTGGGGAGCTATCCCAGCTTCCAGGAGAGGAGGTGGAGCTCAACAGCACCTGCGTGGTCTTCGCGGAAAGCGAGATAGTATCGCTTTTGGCTAGAGGCGTTCCGCCCCAGAGCATAGTGAGGGCCCTCCACGCCTCTGTCGCGAGGAGAGCGGCGGGGCTCTTAGGGAGGGTAGCGAGCGACACCGTCTGGCTAGATGGCGGCCCTGCCCAAAACAAAGGCCTCTCCCTAGCCCTCGAGGATGAGCTCTTAACTGACGTGAAGGTGGTACCGGAGCCGCAGTTCACTGTGGCCTACGGGGCGGCCATGAGCCTTAAGGAGTGAAGCGGTAAAGTATTTTTATTTTATGGAAATTTTAGGTAAGAATCTTTTTTTATTTTTTGTGAAATCTTGAGGAATCACTCTTTATTTGTGTAATTTTAGAATCATTATCTTTTTTGAAGTCTTGGCGTATCATTTTTTATTTTTCTCATGGAAATCATTATGTTTTTTGAAGTTTTGGCGTATCATTTTTTATTTTTGCCACGGTAATCATTATGTTTTTTGAAGTTTTAGTGAATCTTTTTTTTTATTTTAAATCATGGTAATCATTATCTTTTTTGAAGTTTTGGTGAATCTTTTTTTTATTTTAAATCATGCTAATCATTATGTTTTGTGAAGTCGTTGGTGAATCATTCCATATGGGCCGCTTAGACTTACACCAACAATTACATTTGCCAATACAATTATCTGATGCCTTGATCTTCCATATAGGTCAAGGCTTTTTTGTTTAAAACATTTTGGATATCATTGTGTTTTTGGCTTATTGGCTATTTTCTAATCTTGGGCTTACCGCGCCCTTGATTTTTTAACGAATATGTTTATATTATTCAGGTAAGGTTTTTTATTTAAGCGCTTTGAGATCGGTTCCAAACACTATGCTCCTGTTGGTTTTCAGGAGATCGAATTTTATAAGATAGGAGTTCCACTCCATGTCTATTTTCACTATGAGGCCCTGGCCGTAGACCTCGTGTTCCACCCGGTCGCCCACGGCGAAGGGGGTTTCCTCCATGGGGCGAGAGAACTTCTCAGATTTTCCGCCTCCTTTTAAGGCTTCCAGGTCCATGTCGCTGTCTCCCTTGAGGCAGGTTCTAATTTCTTTGAGGAAGCGGGAGGGCACTTGGTGCACGCCCGCGTGCACCCCTTCGGCTGAGCTAAGGTAGAGCCTTCTCTTGGCGCGGGTGATGGCCACGTAGAGTAGCCTGCGCTCCTCTTCCATCTCCTCCACAGAGGATACCCGGCGGGAGGGAAAGATGCCTTCCGAGAGGCCTAGGATGAAGACAGTCTTAAACTCCAGGCCCTTGGCCGTGTGGATGGTCATGACCGAGACGGAGTCCTCCCTCTTTTCCCGGTCGAGGTCGGTGAAGAGGGCAGCCTGTTGGAGGAAGTCCTCCAAGTTGTTCTCAGGATCGCGCGCGAACTCGTCCACGCTCCTTTTGAGCTCGGCCAGGTTGTCCAACCTGTCCGTGTCGCCCCTTAGGCGCAGATGGGCCTCTAGCCCGCTTTGGTCCAAGGTAGCTTGGAACAGATCTGAGAGGTTGAGGCTGTCTTTTTTGAGCCTCAAGCCCTCTATAACTGAGATGAAGGGTGCCGCCTTGTGGCTAAGCGCGGGCTCAAAGCCCGAGAGGCTTTTTAGGGCCTCATAGAGGCTCATCTCGTTTCTTTGGGAAAAGAGGGAGATCTTCTCCAGGGA
>JAITJT010000263.1 GCA_031278795.1 Deltaproteobacteria bacterium
GAACCAAAGAAGATTTCCGCGCGATGGCCTTTAATCCGTAAGCCTTAAGCGCCCTCAACTCTGAAACGCTAAGGGAGGCGAAGTATTCCTCCACGCGCTTGAGAGTCTCCCGGTCGCAATCTTTAAGAGAGGCCTTGGCGATAATTATAGCCACCAAGCTCTGGGTGAGTGCCAGCTTGGGGCATTGGTCTTTACTGGGGAAGCCCAAGAAGAGCTCCAGGGCGCTTTTTGTGCGACCATGCTCACAGAGGTGAGCGATAAGAGCTTGAAGAACGGAGGCTGCGTCCTGGGCCTCCGGCCCAGAGGCCTCCGCAAGGGATTTAATTAGCGTCTTAGTCTCTTCTTGCTCCATGAGCCCTATGAAGTCCCCATGCTTAATTAGCGCGAAGCCAATGGCCACTGCGGCTTGGATTTTGATGGAGGGAGAGTTTGTTCTAAGAGTCTGGAAAGAGGGATGGCTATACTCATGTAGCGCATCGTTGAGGTAACCCTTGTAGGCCAGGGCGCAGATCTCTTTTGTTTTGGAAATTGCCCAAGAAGCGCTAGCTTTGGGGTTATTGTTATCCAAGACTCTTTCGAAAAAGCCCTCACTTATCTTACTTAAATCCATGGGCGCTTGGCGTATTGTATCTACACTAGGACCAAAGAGCCCTATCATTAGCCCCAGGCGCAAGTAGCCTTGGATTTTTTTATGGCAAATGCTCGCGGAAGCATAAAACACGCGAAAGACGCTTTTTATCTCACCACGTGCCCCCAAGGCCTCCATGAGTTTTACGGCCACCCTGGCCCTTTCCAAAAGGAGATGGTCGCTGTGGACCTTTCCGCCCTCCAGGCGGAAGAGATCGCTCTCCATGGTGCCTTCCAGATCCATCTGGGAATAGCAGAGCCTCAAGCCGTCCACCAGGCCGTAAGGAAGGGCCGGAAGGGAAAGCGCGCCCTGGTAGAAATACAGCTCTTTGGCCTCCCTCAGCTTTCCACAATCCAAGAAGGCCTCAACTATGGAGAGGGCGGAAACAATGCGTTCCAGATTATAGTCCTCCAAGCCGTCCAGACGTTCTAAAATCTGGAAGATTACTAGAGCAACCGAGAGCTCGCCCTTGGAGGCGTGGGCCACTATCATCTCCGCTGCCGCCTTAAATCCCTCGTTTATCATGGGCTTGGAATAGTTAGAAATGCCTATTTCCCCAAAGATCTCCTTCATCTCGCTATAATCACCCCTCTCCGAGTGATATCTAGCCAAGAGGGTGCGGCCCCTATCCAAGATGCCCTCTAGGATCTTGTCCGGGTCGCCCATGGAGAATAGCTCTTCCGCGGCCAAGTAGAGCCTATCGCCTTGGCAACTTAGGTGGTAGCTGTAGATGAGCGCCAAAAGGACCCGGGCCCTTACTTCCTTGAAGCTAGGTAAATCCGCTTGTTTTTGGTAGAGCTTGAGGTGGAAGAAGGCCTTTCTCTCCTCACCGCTGAGCGCCGCGGCGTAGGCCATCACCTTGTGGAAGGCGTGTTCCTCTAAACTGTTGGGAAACCAGGGTTCCCGGTAGAGGGATTGCCAGATTTGGAGCATGGTGCCAGGCTCGTTTTGGTGGGCTGAGAAGAGTATGAGGTTCTTGGCCACCCTCATCCTTATCTCCTCCGGGTCTTTGAGGTCCAGGAGCCTAAGAATTGAGCTTCCCAACTGCTTGGCCCTATCCACCTTTTGGGAGTTTAAAAGCGTGAGCCTGGGGGCCTCCACCCTGGGCCTTAGGGGGAACTCGCAGAAACTCTCCGGATCCGTTTGCCTTCCCACCAGGGATAGCTTGGGCCTCTCGCCACTTTTCCTATTTAGCTCACTATCCATCTTAAAAAATATCTCGCTAGCGTTCGCTAGCTCCATTTGGGAGAGATAGTGGCCTATTAAGGTAGACGCGGCGGCGGCCCTCAATAGCCGAATGCCTTCGTTTACGCTGGATTTGGGGATATTTTCGTAATGGTGCTTTGCCTCACTTCCCTGTTCCCCCTTGATGTAGTTCACCATCATGAGGTAGTCGGAGAGCGCCATGAGCTCCAAATCCTTATCCCCCTCCAGCTCCAAAATCTCGGAGTAGAGCCCCTCCACCTTGGAACTAGTTGCTGATTCCCTCACCCTCAGGAAGAGCTCCGAGACCTTGCTCTCCAGGCTGTTAACCTGGGGATAGCTCTCTAGCTCCTTTAAGGCGTGCTGGCCCTTCCCCTTGTCCATGAGGAACTTCTTGTTCATGGTGGCATCGGTTCTGAGGCTTCCAGCCCCGCGTCCTGGGGCAAAGCCCACCCAGGGCGCGGGGTGGCCCTTGTCCAAGTCCAGCTGTCCCTCGGCCAAGGTCTTCAGTCTACCGAAATCATCCGGGCTCAAGTCCAGGTAGTTGTCTATCTTAACCCCATCCGCGTAGCCGTGGGTGAAGGACAGCCGCAGCGAGATTAAGACGAGCTCGTTTAGGAGTTCTCTGTTTCTCTTAACTTGGTGAAATGCCGCGGTGTCCAGAAGCAGATTGGCGCGCTTTATTTTTTGAGGGAAAAGGAGTTCGTTAAGTTTGTCGCTTTCCATGAAAAAAACCTAAAAATTTGCATGCAGGTATTTTGCATTGGGTGTTTTTGAAATATGTCCATAAATGTGTATTTTTTTATTACATTTACGGTTTTCTTTTGTGAGGAGGTGGAAAGGACCAATCTATAGTCCTTTGGCGTTTATAGAGTATCAGGAAAAACCTTTTTGTTAGCTAAAAATCTAAAAACCTTTAAAAGAGAGCATTTTCAGGGTTTTGGGGACTTCTGTTTTCGTTAAGCCCCACAAAACGTTTAGCTTTAGTAAAATTTTAAAACATCTTTATAGCTAAAGGCAAGGGCAAATTATCTATAACTGCATTAGCTGCATCTATAATAGCTACTCTTCATAATTTTACGCATCTTAGTGCTGTCGAAATGGCGCGAACATTGGGAATTTTCACGTCTTTTTAAAAAAAGAAAAATTTTTAAAGCCTTATGTACAAACTAAGGGCGCATTGAATTTAGGGTCTCTGTCTAAAATCTTTTGTTTGGACTTTATTCTTAAACTCTAGCGTTAGCGAAATTATTCTTTCGCTAAATTCTTTTTGATGTTTTTTTTGAATCTTAAAAAATTTACTATGATTCAAATTTTTTCAATTCCTAACAAAATGTGTTTTTAGTTTTAGGAATAATAAGCTGAATATTATCTAAAGCGTATTTTTGGTATTTTGGTACTTAGACGCTTTTTTTACTTACGCGCTTAAGCTCAAGTATAGCTAAGCGCAAGAGATAATATATGAGAGCGCTTTTTTTCTCTTTGGAGGGATTTATTTTCTTTTTATAATAACACAAAAAGGGGAAATATTGGTGAAATAGAGGGGAAATCCCCCTCTTTCAGTCGTCCGAAAAGAGTCCCAGGATGTTTAGTTCTTCTTTCTTTGGATAGTTAACTGTCTTGGACATGAGGAAGTTGAGTTTTTTCAAAAGCTCCTCGCGCATCTCCTCGGTCATGCCGTCTGAGACCACCTCGGTAGCGGAGTCCAGGGCCTCGGCCCAGCGGTCGGCCATGGCGAAGGCTGTCACCAGGTTCACGCCCACCGCGTGTTTGAGGAGCCTGTACTCGGGGTCTTCTAGATTCGGCATGGCGTAGAAGAGATCCCTTCCCTTGTGGGGAAGGCCCAGCTTGCCGTAGAGCCCCACCAGGGTGACCGCGGCCTTGGCTTTCTCTCTGGCGAAGACTAGGTTGTCCTCGCGGTACTCCAGTTTGTCGTAGACCACATGCGCCTTTCTGGCGTCACTGGCGGCCTCGCAGGCCGCCACGAAGTTAACCGCGGCCTTGGCGCGCAGGAGCTCCATGTCCTTGGTGCGGGTGAGGTTCTCCAGGCTGTTGTAGACCCCTCTGGCCTGCTTGAGCATCTCGGCCTTTCCCAAGGAGAGGATGAGGTTCACGGCCAGACGGCCCCTTTCCAGATCCAGCCTCTCGTGGTCTCCCCCGGGGGAAAAAGAGCGGTAGATGTCTAGGGCGGATTGCGGGTCGTCTTCAGCCAGATAGAGGTTTATTAGCGATCTAGCCGCGACCAGGCGGTTAAGATCTTCTTCTAAATAGCCTTTCTTCCAGCGCAGGGTGTTGAAGACCTCCTTGGCGCCGGGGAGGTCCTTGTTTTTTTCCAACACCTCCATGAGAAAGAGCCCGGCCTTGCTTTTGAGGAGGAAGAGCTCCTCACCTCCGTCCCATTTGTCCATGGACTTGAAGAGGGCCTTGGCCTCCTTCATCTGGCCTCCCTTGGCGTAGAAGTTTATCAAGCAGCGCACGGCCTTGAGCCTCACTATCTTGACCTCCCAGCCGGAGCCCCACTCGGAGACGGAGTCGTAGACCTTCTGGGCCTCAAGGGTCTGGCCCTTGGAGGCCATGGCGGTTATGAGGTTAAGGGCCGCCTTGGCGTAGAGGATAGGATCCTCGTGGGCCTCGGGCTTGGCGGAGAGATTGTGGAAATACTCCATGGCCATCTGGGTGTTTCCGGAGGCGCCGCAGGAAAACACCAGGTTTATGGTGCATTTGGCCTTTTCCATGGCAATGTCCGGAGAGAGAGGCTCTTTGGTTTTGGGGAAGGTTTTCTCGTAGATGTCCAAGGCCCCGCGACAGTCAGGGCCTAGGTAGAAGATGAGGAAGGTTGCGCACCTGGCTCTCTCCAGCATGGGCCCGTGGTCATTCCCCCAGAGGCTGATGGAGTCAAAGTACCGGGTGGCCATCTCCATGCTCCGGTGCTCGCCGTGCCAAACTGAAAGGATGGTTCCAATGCGCGCCAGGATGTCCGTGGGGCTATCCTCCGGATGGGGGGCCTGGAGCTCTTCTATTTTGAGGAACTTGAGGAGCCTGTCACCTTCCAAGGTGAGTCCCAGAGGAAAATCCGCCTCGGTGAGAGGGGCGTCCGGGGCTATTTCCTCTTTTTTATTGAGGCGGTTATGGGCTACCAAGGCCAAAGGCAACTCTTGAACCCTGGTGGTGGGTTTTCTAAGGATATCGTCTCTTTCACTGACGAAAGATTGGTAGATGTCCTCGGCCGTCTTCTGGGAGCCTTCCCTTAAGCTTAAGACGCAGAGGTAAAAGGCCGACGCGGCCAAGGCCCGCCAGATCTTAGGGGCGTTCCCTAGGGCGTAGAGCCGCTTGTAGCTCTCCACCGCCTCCAGATAATCGCCCTTTCCCAAGGTTAATAAAAAGAGATTGTACCTGGTGAGTAGCCTTGCGGCCAAGCTATCCTCACCTTTGAGGATGCTGTCCATGAGGTCTAGAACCTCATGGCTCGCGGCCGTGATTCCCGCCCTACCCAGGCAGTCGGCTATATTGAATCCTATCCTTCCGAGGATACTATCGCTTAAAGCGGCCTTTTGAAGCTCTTTTGGCTTATCCCTTCTCATGGCCATCAAGGACTCAAAGTCGGACTTGGCGCTCATGAGGGCCGTTTGGATCTTTTCGCCCTTCTCGCCTAGGGAGCTCCCCTCCAGGTCGCGGTACGGCCTCAGAACACGCAGCCTCATGGCCCCCTCCTCCAGGGAACTCTTGAGCTTTTTGGCAAGTTCTAAAGGCTCAGGCATCATACATCCCGCCGCGGGACCCTTTGTTTCCGTGGGTCCCTTACTAGTGCTCTAGCCCTGTGAATGTTTTTCGCATTTGAGACCCCAGAATCCCCTCTGAAGGGAGAGCTTTAAGCGGCTGTTTTCGAGGGCCTTGGCCGCAAAAGATGCGGTTTTCACAAATGATTTTAGAAGGGTGCGTAAAACAGTTCACAGGGGTAGTCCAAAATTCACTTTTGGGAAAAGGGGCTTAAAATTTCGAGTTTGGGGATCTATATGGGAAAATCTTTTCATGAATTTCCCCAAATTTCCCGCTCTTGCTAAATTAGGGGGTAAGTTAGAGGACAGAGAGGTCGAAGGCCAAATGCTGACCCTACGGCTTTATTCATAACATAGATCAAGACCATTAGCTAGACCTAGCTCTGCGAAATTTCAAAAAAAGGCAAAAAGCGCCAAAATCCTGCCTTTTTCCCTAAAACTTTTCCCACCCCCTCCCTAGCCTTCACCTTTCAAAGAGGCCAAAAATGATACATGAGTGAAAAGATAGCTCCCACCTTCCCTCAAAAGGGCCCTAAAAGCTAGCTATTTGGCTAAAAGTCGAAAGATCTGGGACTTTAGCCCTTTTTATGGAAAGACCACATTTTGGAATATTTTTTGGAAAAATTTCTAGAAAAAATAATGTTATATTTTTTATATACCTCATTTATGCAAATATTCTAAACCCTATATGCATATTGTGGCAAGAAAAAAAATTTAAATTTGTTAAAAATTTGTCCTTTGGCGCTTTTAGCCCAAAAAGCGCCTAAATCACATTTTAATTTTAAAGCCCTCGCCTCTCTTTACCACATCTTAGGTCAAATTCTAAATTTAGAATTTGATGTAGCCCAAAAATTCTTCCATTTCTGTATCAAATTCACCCCTCTACTAATGTAGTCACAAGCATGCTTTGCAACTACCCCCCCAGAGCTACCCCAGCACCCCTCTTTCCTTCCAAGCCCCTCAAGATCTACTTCCAGCCCTTTCCTAAGCTTAGCTACCTCTTCCTACCTAAATTAAGAGGAAAAATTTAAAAAAATACGCGGCAGCGGCCACCAGACAGGGCTTTCCACTACTGATTGACCCTTTTCATAGGATCTCTTCCAGATATCGTAGGAATCGGCTGTCGTATTTATGGAAATCAACAGCTCAAAGAGCTTAAATATGCCCTTAAAACCAAAAAATTATTTTTTCTGAGGCTAAATTTTGGTTAATAGAGCGGCAGAATATGGTTAAATACCCCTTGAAGTCATGATAAATATTTATAAAAAAATTTTATTATCCATACTTGACTTTTTTCATAGGTTCTTATATAACTCTAATATTATTATTTAGTTTATTAAATTGAGTTACCTAAAATTATGTTTTTTGTCGTGATTTAGCAAATTTTCTCCTCCTTAATGCTGTCTAAAATGGCACTTTCAGCTCAAAATATTTTCATAGCATACTAAATAGGCTATCAGTAACAAAAATCATACTTTATATAGATCGGTCAGATCGGGAAAGCCGCTCGGGCCGCCCGCTTTCAAACTTATCTAAAAGATCCGGAGGTTTTATGCAGAAGAAAACAGTCATCGAGCTCAACCCCAGAGAAAAATCCAAACTGGCCAAAATCCTGGAAGACCAGACCATTGGTCGGGCCAAGCAGCGCCGGGCCCAGGTGGTGTTCCTGATCGATCAGGGATACTCGGACATTGAGTGCTCCAAGAAGACCTCCATGTCCACCAGCGGCATTAAGAAGATAAGGGATCGCTACAAGATCGGCGGCCTGGAAGGCACCATCAACGGGAAGCCCAAGGGCCACAGGCCCCGGGCCTTGAGCGCCGAGTCCGAAGCAAGGCTATACGCCATGGCCTCGGAGAGGACCATGAACGGCAGGAAGGCCTGGACCCTCAAGTCCCTGCGCAGCCACCTCCTGGAGGCCGAGGGAACCAGCCTGACCCTGGAGTCCATCAGAAGGATCATCAAGCGCCAGAGCGCGAAGATGGCCGCCTGATACTCTAAAGGATCCTCAAAAGCCCCAAAAGAGCCCAAAAAACCCTTTTTGGGCGACCTTGGCGCAAGGGCCAAGTATAATGGCCTTTGCGAGAGGATACTTGCGCGAACGTTTATGAGACTCGCTGGAGATTAACACCCAATCTCCGTGAGCATGGGAGAGCTGCCCCCCAAAGACTCTTGGGGCCAAGATCTCTCCAAAGAACACCATTGGCCTTCAAAATTTTTAAAAGACAGGGAAAAAATCCCTGTCTTTTTTTTCATTTTTTTGCTGATTATTTTTTGCTTTTTTTGCTAATTTTTTTCTGATTATTTTGCCGCTTTTTTCTCTTGTTTTTGCTGATTATTTTGCCGCTTTTTCTCTTGTTTTTGCTGATTATTTTGCCGCTTTTTTCTCTTGTTTTTGCTGATTATTTTGCCGCTTTTTTCTCTTGTTTTTGCTGATTATTTTGCCGCTTTTTTCTCTTGTTTTT
>JAITJT010000001.1 GCA_031278795.1 Deltaproteobacteria bacterium
AAACACCTAGCCCTTAGAGGGCATTCACAGCGAAGGCGAAAAAGTGCCAATATGACGCCGCCAGCCAAGAAAGACGTCTTGGGAATAGATTTCGGGACGAGCAACACCTATATCACCATATGTCCCTACGGCACCAAGAACAAGATGCCGCTCCACCTCTTCGGGCGCACGCCGGCCATAGACACGGCCATTCTCTACTCGGACGCCAACCACGCGGACCGCGACGTCTTTCCCATAGTGGGGGAGAGCGCCACTTTGACCTACGGGCAGGCGGATCCCTCCCAGATGGAGAGCGAAGGCTACCGCTATTACGCCAACTTCAAGTTAGACATTGTTAAAAGCCAGATAGCCAAGAGCCTCTTTGTGGACTTTTTTAAGTGCGTGGAGAGGGACGCGGCCTTAAACGGGACGCCCCTTAGGTGGAGTGAGAACCAGGTGATAATTGGGGTTCCCAGCGAGGCCCCACAGGAGTTCAGGGACACAATCAAGGAGCTCGCCAAGAAGGCCGGCCTGGGGGAGGTGGAGACCTTGGATGAGCCCAAGGGGGCCCTCATCACGGATCTTGGCTATAGCCGCTTTCCTCTATCAGACATATTGGACGGCTACCTGGTGGTGGATTTCGGGGGAGGGACATGCGACTTCGCCTTTTTAAGGAAAGGCGAGGTGGAGAGCTCCTGGGGGGAGATGGCCCTGGGGGGAAGGCTATTTGATGACGTATTCTTCCAGTGGTTTTTGGATCAAAACCCCCAAAGCCTCAAAGAGCTAAAGAGCGAGCATAGGGACTTCTACGCCCTAACATACCTCTCCAGAAGGCTCAAAGAGGACTTCTCCGAGACCGTCACCAAGAACCCCAAGGCCGTATTTAATATGGAACTGGGGCGTTTTGGGGCCATTAGGGGCCTTTCCCGGGAGGAGTTCCTGGAGAGGGCCAAGGCTTACAGCCCATCTTCCACATTTAGCGACTTCCAGGGGAAGTTTGGCATTGATTTGGGCGAAAAGCTGGAACAAGGCAAGGTGGACCTCTTAGCCTGGTTCGAGAAGGCCCTGTTTCAGGGCTTGGATAGCGGAAAGGTGAGGGCGGTCTCCTTGGCCGGGGGAAGTTCCAGGTGGTTTTTTGTAAGGGACATTCTCATTAAGAACCTCTCCCTTAGTCAAAAAAAGATCCTAAACAGCCCCAATCCCTTTGGGGCCATCTCGGAGGGGCTGGCCATTCTTCCAGCCGTTAAACAGGATTTTGATACCATCAAGAAGAACATCCAAAGGGATAGGGAGAGCTTCTTCCAAAACAGGATCTTACGTTTCGTGAAGGACTCCTTGAACCAGGCCCAGGAGAAGCTGGTTAACCGCATCCTGGACGACTTCTTCCAGCACTCCTTGGTTCCGGCCCTAAAGGCCCATAAGGACGAGTCCACCAATATCCACGCCCTGGAGCGCGAGATAGAGTCCCTCTCCCAGGCCTACAACCCCAAGCTCAGGGCCCTGGTGGAGGAGAGCGTGGCGGGCCAGTTCGGGGCCATCTACACCATCGCCCAGAGGAAGATTGAGGAGTGGCTCTCTTCCTACAAGGTGGCGGCCGCCGGAAAACTCGTCTATGACGCGGCCTCTCTAGGCCCGGTGAAGGTGGAGCTTTCCATGGGAGACGAGCTGGCCGAGCCCTTGTATCTGGCCATTGGCGGGATTGTCTCCACCCTGGTGGGAGTATTGAGCGCCTCCATCTGCGGAGGCGCGGGGATCGCGCTACTGGCAGCTGGCCCGGCGGGTCTTCTCTTAGGCGCCGCCGGAGGCGCCGCCCTAAGCGGCGCCATATTCATCTTGGGAAAGGATAGGGTAAAGAGCTACCTCAAGGATAAGGAGCTCCCCAGCTTTATCACCGGGCTCGTGGTCTCGGATACGGTCCTCTCCCAGGTGCGGGGGCATTTGAAGGATAGTTTAAATAAGGAGATAGGCGTACTCTTTGAGACCTGCCTCAGGGCCTTCACCCAGGAGATAGACAGGATGATTACCGCGGTTATTGATAGGATAGGTATCGTGAATATTTTTCTCGATCGGGAGCTAAGGTGAGTGTCTTTGTTTTAGAACAATTTTTAAGCTTACGGCGTATAAGGGTTTTCAGGTTATTTAATTGTAGGTAAAGTGCTAAACTATATAATAGATATCTAAGGCTTTAGATATCAAGAGTATTTACGTATTTTAGAGTATTTATTGGATTTAGTGGGAGAAACATATGGGCCTCAACGACACCCCGGCCTCGGAAAGGGTGCACATAGGGTTTTTTGGAAAGCGCAACGTCGGGAAGTCTTCCCTGGTGAACGCGGTCACCGGTCAAGACCTGGCCGTGGTCTCGGATGTCCTGGGGACCACCACGGATCCGGTGTACAAGGCCATGGAGCTTCTGCCCCTGGGCCCGGTGGTGGTCATAGACACCCCTGGATTGGACGACGTGGGCTATTTGGGTGAAAAGAGGGTGAGGAAGACCAGGCAGGTGCTAAACAAGACGGATGTGGCGGTCTTGGTGGTGGACCCTATCAAGCCTTTGGACAAAGACGAAGAGGATCTCCTTAAGTTATTTAGCCTCAAAGAAATCCCCCACATAGTAGTCCGCAATAAAAGCGATCTGCTCAGTGAGCTACCACCGGAGGCGCCGGGGAGCATCTACGTGAGCTCAGTCACCAACTACAACGTGAAGGAGTTCAAGGAGAGGCTATCGAGGCTAGCTGTGGCCGACGAGGCCAAGTTTAGGTTGGTGGGGGATTTGATAGGGCCTTCTGATTTCGTGGTCCTGGTCATACCCATAGACAAGGCGGCCCCCAAGGGGCGGCTCATACTTCCGCAGCAGCAGACCATCAGGGACATCTTGGAAAGTGACGCCTCTGCGGTGGTGGTTAAGGAGTTTGAGCTAAGGGACGCGCTTGGGTCCTTGGGAAAGAAGCCGGCCTTGGTCATAACCGACAGCCAGGTATTCGCCAAAGTGGTGGCCGACACCCCCCGGGACGTTCCGCTCACCTCCTTTTCCATACTATTCGCCCGCTACAAGGGCATACTTGACGCATCGGCTAAGGGGGCCCTCATGGTGGACAAGCTAAATGACGGGGATAGGGTTTTAATATCAGAGGGCTGCACCCACCACAGGCAGTGCGACGACATAGGTACCGTGAAGCTTCCCCGCTGGATACGCAACCACACCGGAAAGGACCTTAAGTTCTCCTGGAGCTCGGGTGGGGATTTTCCGGACGACCTCACGCCCTACCGCCTCATAGTCCACTGCGGGGCCTGTATGCTAAACGACAGGGAGGTGCGCTACCGCCAGAACCTAGCTTCCGATCAAAAGGTGGCCATCACCAATTTCGGCATGATAATCGCCCAGATGCAGGGCATACTGAAACGCTCACTGGAAATTTTCCCCCATCTTAGTGTCGATCTAGAGGACCTTTCATGAGGAGGGAGCGCGATCTCTTAGGTGAAGTATTCCTTCCGGAGGAGGCCCTCTACGGGGCCCAGACCCAGAGGGCCAGGGAGAATTTTGGTACTGATGCCCCTCCCACTAATCTGTTACTCATCTACGCCATAGTCAAGGTCAAAAAGGCCGCGGCGCTCACATATCTCAAGCTTCTTCCGGAGAGTCAAGAATTGTTCCAAGCCATTGTTCATGCCTGCGACATGGTTCTCTCTGGCGCTTATGACTCCCAGTTTCCGGTCCCGGCCCTCCAGGGAGGGGCCGGCACCTCCACCAACATGAACGTAAACGAGGTGCTCTCCAACTTAGCCATCATAAGCCTGGGAGGAAGGCCCGGGGATTACCATCTGGTTAGCCCCTTGGATGACGTGAACCGGGGCCAGTCCACCAACGACGTCTATCCCACGGCGCTCCGCATAGCCGCGGTTGAGCTCTTAAGGGTGCTAGCCGATGAGGCCGCCTCCCTTCAGGAGTCGCTCCAGGAAAAGGAGAACGCCTTCGCGGAGGTGAGGAAGCTGGGTAGAACCGAGCTCATGGACGCGGTGCCCATTACCTTGGGGGAGGAGTTTGGGGCCTTTGCCCAGGCCGTGGCCAGGGACCGCTGGAGGCTCTATAAGATGGAGGAGCGCCTCCGGCAGGTAAATATTGGAGGGGCCGCCGTGGGGCTAAGTACCCTAGGCGAGCGCAAGTACCGTTTCGGGGTGATAGAAAGGCTAAGGGAATTAACCGGCTTGGGCCTCTCATCTAGCGAGTACCCCATGGACATCACCCAAAACAATGACGTATTCGTGGAGGTTTCCGGCCTACTGAAGTCCATGGCCGTAAACCTCATAAAGATTGGGAATGACCTGCGTCTCATGAACTCAGGCCCCCATGGGGGCCTGGGCGAGATACGCCTTTCCCCTATGCAGATGGGTAGCACCATCATGCCCGGGAAGGTTAACCCGGTGATACCTGAGTACGTGGCCCTGTGCTCCATGAAGGTGGTGGCCAATGATTTGGCCATAACCTTTGCCGCCTCCCGGGGCGAGCTGGAGCTAAACGCCTTCATGCCCCTCATAGCGGAAGCGCTTCTGGAGAGTCTGGAGATTTTGGGGAAGGCCACCAGAACCATGCGCAAAAAATGCGTGGAGACCTTGGAGGCGGCGCCTGAAAGTTGCCTGGAGCATCTAAACAAGAGCTTCGCCTTTGCCGCCTCTTATGTTAAGACCCTAGGATACCTCCGGGTGGCGGAGATAATAAAAGACAATCCCCATGACCCCAAGATGGCAGCAGACTTAATGGAAAAAGAGTCCAAGGCCCTTTCCCGGGGCCCCTCCGAGGGGGATGAAAAAAAATAGTGAAAAAATCGGAGGAACTGTTTATAATCTTCACTTCAGCCTGAAGTAAAGTATTTTGAAGCCATCAGAAACTACTCTCTCAAGACATAAGGAAACATTCTCTCATGCCCAATGTGCTGGTTACCATAGTGGGAACGGATAGACCCGGAATCGTGCATCTCGTCACTTCAGCCCTCTTTGAGAGGGAGTGCCGCATATCCGAGCTCTCCCAGACCACTCTCCTAGGCCAGTTCGCCGGGCTCTTCTCGGTGGAGGCGCCCGCTTTAGTGGACTCAGAGTCCCTCTCCTTAACCCTGGAGGCGGCCCTCAAAGGCACGGAACTCTCCGCCTGGGTCACCCCCATTGAGGAGGGGGCCCACCTGGTTCCCACAGAGACCGAGCCCTACGTGCTCACCATTAGCGGTCCGGACAGCCCGGGCCTCATTCCCACCCTAACCGAGAAGGTGGCATCCTTTGACGCCAATATCGAGAATCTTAGATCCGTCATGCTCACGGGCGGTGAGGCCCCTGGCCCCAGGGTGCTGGCCCTGGAGCTCAGCCTTCCCACCAAGGTTCCCAGGCACGTCTTTAGGGATGCCCTTACGGATGTCTCTGTTTCGCTAGGACTCTCCATAAGCCTCCCGCACAGGGATATCTTTGAGGCTATACATAGGATCTAATGTTGAACTAAAGGCGTTCTAGGGCTGTTCTAGAGGCGTTCTAGGGGGTTTTAACGAAAAGAGCGTGAAACTATTTTGAGTCTAAATTTTTTTAGCTAAATGATTGAAGATTTTATAGCTTTGAAGATTAAAGTTTTGTAGCGTTATAGTCTTGTTTTCAAGTATTTTTTAGCTTTGTCTTTTTTTATGCTTATAGGCTTTGAAGATTCTATGCTTTCAAACTTTTAAGCTTTTAATACAAAGCCTTGGAGAAACTTTTCCGCGGTGGTCCATGCGCGCTAAGGGCGCTCGCTCGACGATTCTTCTGTATTCAATTCTATTAAAGGGTTATTTTGGGTAATTATTTTTTTCCTTTTCCACAGATTGTGTGCTATTGTCTCTCGCATAATTTTTAGGTTCAATTTGTGAATGCGTCCTACTCACTAACATTCATGGTGAAAAATGCCTGGCCCTTGTTTATCTTTATCTGTCTGGCGGGCCTTCCGCCTTGGCGCTGGGTTTAGGGCCCTTTGGCTCCTTATCCTCCTCTCCTTTTGGGCTTTCTCTGGAACTTCTCAGCTTTTTGCCAAGGACCTAGAGAAGCTAAAAATTGCCACCCTCCCCATAGCGGACACCATTTTGCTCCATGAGGCTAACTTAAGGGGCTTTTTTGAGGAGAATGGGCTAGAGGTGGATCTCATTCCCTTCCAGAGCGCCATGGAAAAGGACGCGGCCGTAATGGCCGGAGGTATTGACGGGCATTTCTGTGAGATGGGATCGGTCATTCTCCAGAGGGCCCTGGGGCTTCCCTTCATGGTGGTGGCCACCACCTCGCATACTGACCCGGATAGGCGCATGTTTGGGATGGTAACCAAACCGGACGCTGAGGAAGAAGACATAGAGTCCGTGAGGGGCAAAAGCATAGGAATATCTAGGCTCTACATGGTGGATTTCATGACGGACGTCTTTTTGGAAGAGGAGAAACTGCCCTATGACTACTTTGAGCGGGTAGACGTGAAGAAGATTCCCGTCAGGTACCAGATGCTAATAGGGAAGCAACTGGATCTAGCCCTCTTTCCGGAGCCTTTTCTCACCATGGCCGAAAGGACGGGCGGGAAGGTTATCCTAGACGACAGAAAACTCAACATGCCGCTCGCGGTGGTGGCCTTGAGGGGGGATATATCGCCTTCGAGCGTGCGCCTTTTCCAGAAGTCCATAAGTCAGGCGGTTAGCTTTGTGGTGGAGAACCCGGATGAGGCCAAGGCCGACATGATCAAACTGGGTCTCATACCGCCTACGCTCATGGAGGGCTATGAGCTTCCGGCCTTCAACCTAAAAAACATCCCCTACGCCCTTCCGGATGAGGCCCTCTTCCATCGCTACGTGGCCTATTTCCAGAGGAACCGGGCCCTCTCAAGTACCCCTAATGACTCTCTCCGGAGCGCCCCGGCTTACCAGGACGTGGTCTTCCAGGGTGGAAGATGAAGAACGATTTCTCTTTATGGCTTTAGTAAGCGTAAAGGCCCACAAGCTCACAAAGTCCTACGGGGACACAGAGGTGTTCTCAGGCATTAGCTTTCAGGTTCCCCAGGGGGGATCACTTGTGTTCCTGGGCCCCTCGGGCTCCGGTAA
>JAITJT010000002.1 GCA_031278795.1 Deltaproteobacteria bacterium
AAACATTTTGTTAAAACATTCGAATATTGCTCGATAAACGCTGTCTGGATAAATCATAACAATTATTTTCACAATCTTTAATATAACTATAAACCGT
The DNA here is from genome assembly GCA_031278795.1 of Deltaproteobacteria bacterium. Next base: position 98 of record JAITJT010000002.1, read on the forward strand.
AAATAATAATAAATACATAATCGGAAAATATTCGCTTAAAACATACAAAAACAATAAACTGAACAAGTGTACAAATAATTTTTTGACAACTTTCTCTTAACAAAAGGCCAAAATTTAAAAAGATTCACCTTTGTCCCACGCACTAGCATTATATACGCTAATGCCTCTGTAACTCGCGTTAGCTAAGCTCTAGGTGACTATAACGGCAAGCGAGCAGAGGGACACAAGCGTTGCCGCCACCACAAAGCGCGCGAGCAAGAACTCGTTGAAATGAGGGCTTCCTTTCAATATCATCTTGGTTTGGGCCGTTCTCTGGGCTATAAGTGATCCCGCCACCATCAAAAAGGCCCCCACCCACATGAATTTGGTCATCACTTCACCTAAGAAAATGACACCGGCGATACCCGCTATTACGGACTGCAGCTGCATAAGAAGCGCCGCCTCAGCGCAGCTCACGTCCTTTTGACCCTTGAACTGGCATACATAGGCCACAGACACCGATAATATCCCGTACAAGGCGCAGGGCAGAATTTTCACAAAGGTCTCAATGTCCGGTAAGCTATTGAAGATAAAGGCTATAACGAGGCAAAAAACAGCGCTCACCACGGCCTGGACGGCCACATACTGCCAGGGGTTGACCTTCAGGGCAAAATATCCCATGAGTAGCACATGAGCGGCCCAGAAGAGATCCGCCACCATGGTCAAGGCATCCCCCCTGTTGAAACCACCGCTTGTATCGGTCCCGCTGATGAGAATCAGCCCCACCAGGCCCACCGCTAGCCCTATCCACACCGACCTAGGCGGGAGTTGTCCCATGACAAAACCAAAAAGCGGCACCATGGTGACGTATAGGCCCGTTATAAAGCCGGATTTGGCTGAAGTCGTGATGCTGAGTCCGTAATACTGAAGCGAGGTGGCCAGGGCCAGAACCAGTCCTGTTACCACCCCAGCCCAAAGCCACAGGCGTGGGTGCTCCTGGAGGTAGCTTGCCCCGGGCCCGGGGCCCCTCCCCGCCCGGCGCATGGCTATGGGAATGAGAGCCAGAGCCCCAAAGAGGAACCTCAACCCGCAAAAAGCCATTGGATCGACATAGCCCATGGCGTAGCGATTTATGGGAAAGGAGAATCCCCAGATCGCCGTGGCTATCAGAATAAGGATTGTGGCTTTTAACTTTGTTGACATATTTTTATGCGAGTGTATTTTTTAACCAGCTTGCGAGATGATGCGGGAAAGGCTCTCTACCTCTACGTGGAATGCATGGGTAATGCATCCAGTTTTGATATAATCATATTATTAGCTTGCACACAAGGAAGCTTCAAATTTTGATAAAATCAATTTTACCTCTATTTCATCTGATTCTGCCATATAAGTCATGAGTTATAAGCTAACTAGTCTTACACATAATTTTTGTGCATGTTGGGAAGAAAAAAAAATTTTATCACAAAAAAAATCCTTTCGTGCTTTTCCTTCTTTGACGCTGTTCAACAATTATTCAATCAATTAGGGCTTTTTGCCATTCTCCGCTTCTTCCTCCTTCCATACTTTCCCTTCTAAGATACTACCCCTCTTAGCTTAGCGCCTCTCTTATCTTGTTGGCCCCTCTTACCTTTCTGACCTTCTTACCATATTCCCCTAGTTAGACCTTCTGTCTTTTTACCCAAAATTGATGCTCTCTTAAGCTAAAATGCCAATACCTCCAAAGCTTATTTAATAACACACGAGAATTATCTTGATTTAAAGCTGATTCTTTTTTTCAGCGCGTAAGTCAGCGTAATAATTAACATAGTCATAGTGGAAATCTAGAACACTTATACAAAGGCCTTCCGCGGGTTTCCGCCAATCTCTATAATCCATTATAGCAAATGCCCTTCCCAGAAAATAAAACCCTCAAAAATAAAACCCCCCAATTATATGGGGGGTAAAAAGTTTGAGTGGTCTTGTCGCGAGCCAAACTCAAAACATCAAATATTTAAAATTTTTGTAAACTGATAACTTAGGGCTCATCTAGTTTGTGTTAAGAATCAAAGTTCGCGAGAGTCCCTATCAATTAGGCCTCATCCTCGGCTCACTTAGGCCTTAGCCTCACTTAAGGGGTTTAGTGAACTTTTTCTTCTGCTGGGCATAGTGGGTGCGGCTGATGGACTTGGTGAGCTTGATCTCCAGACGGGCTATGTCGTCGTCTTCCTCGTCTTCCCCGGTGGGAAGCTCCAGCCACAGCTGATCCTTCTCCAACGCGTCCTTCTTGAGATCAGCCACCCGCTTTTCGCGCTCGGCCTTCTCCTTGGCCTTCTGCTCCTTGGTGGACGCAGGGGCCTTCCCCTCTTGAAGCTTCAGCTCGGCAATCTGCCTCTCTAGCTCAGCTTGCTCCTTTTTCTCCTCCTCGTCTATCTCCTCGGGTGTCTGGACCGCCTCGGCTATGATCGTCACCTTGTTGGGAAGCACCTCGATTATGCCGCCGTCGCAGTGAAAGTCCTCCTTGACACCCGTCACCAGGGGTTTGTAGGAGATTATCCCCGGTTTCAGGGAGGTGAGGAAGGGCTCGTGGCCAGGCATGGCCCCGAAATCCCCGGCAATGCCCCTGGCCTCCACCAAGGTCACGGGCAGATCGTCAATGAACAGCCTCTCAGGTGTTACCACCCTCAAAATGAAATCTCTGTCGCTCATAAAAACCCCTAAAATCCAGGGTTTAGCTCAAGCTAAGGGTAGACCCCTTAATCTAGATAAACGCCTGCGTAAGTAAAAGAGAGCAAATAGATAGTCAAAGATCAGGCGGCGTCCTTGCTGAGGCGATCGGCCTTCTCCTTGACCTCCTCGATTCCGCCCACCATGTGGAAGGCCTGCTCCGGAAGGTCGTCGTGCTTGCCTTCCAGGATCTCCTTGAATCCCCTCACGGTGTCCTCGACTTTGACGAATTTGCCAGGAGAGCCGGTAAAGACCTCGGCCACAAAGAAGGGCTGGGAGAGGAAACGCTGAATCTTCCTGGCCCTAGCCACGGTAATCTTGTCGTCCTCGGAGAGCTCCTCCATACCCAAGATGGCTATGATGTCCTGGAGGTCCTTGTACTTCTGGAGGGTCTGCTGAACCTTCCTGGCTGTCTGGTAGTGATCCAAGCCCAAGTAAGTGGCATCTAGGATACGGCTGGTGGAGTCCAGAGGATCCACGGCCGGATAGATGCCCAGCTCGGCAATTTGCCTGGAGAGTGTAACCGTTCCGTCCAGGTGCGAGAAGGTGGTGGCCGGGGCCGGGTCGGTAAGGTCGTCCGCGGGCACGTAGACGCACTGGACGGAAGTTATGGAGCCCTTGTTGGTGGAGGTGATGCGCTCCTGGAGCTCGCCCAGCTCGGTCGCGAGCGTGGGCTGATAGCCCACGGCGGAGGGCATGCGGCCCAAGAGGGCCGAGACCTCTGAACCGGCCTGGGTGAAGCGGTAGATGTTGTCCACAAAGAGGAGCACGTCCTGGCCCTCTTCGTCTCTAAAGTACTCAGCGGCCGTAAGCGCCGTGAGCGCCACCCGGGCGCGCGCGCCCGGGGGCTCGGTCATCTGACCGTAGACCAGGGCCGCCTTGTCGATAACGCCCGACTCCTTCATCTCGTTGTAGAGATCCGTTCCCTCGCGGGTGCGCTCGCCCACGCCACCAAAGACGGAAATGCCTCCGTGGTGCATGGCTATGTTGTGGATCATCTCCATCATGATGACGGTCTTACCGACACCCGCGCCTCCAAAGAGGCCCATCTTGCCGCCGCGGGGAAAGGGCACCAGGAGGTCTATGACCTTGACGCCCGTCTCCAGAACCCTCACCGAGGTGTCCAGCTCGGTAAAGAGAGGCGAGGGACGGTGGATGGGATACATCTTGTCGGCCTTGATCTCACCTAAGCCGTCCACGGGTTTTCCCACCACGTTCAAGACCCTTCCCAGGGTGGCCTTCCCAACCGGAACCTCAATGGGAAGCCCGGTGTCCTTGGCTTCCATGCCCCGCACCAGGCCGTCGGTGATTTCCATGGCAATGGTGCGCACCGTGTTGTCACCCAGGTGCTGGGCAACCTCTAGTACCAGGTTGTCAGGCTCGCTGTTGATGGTGGGGTTGGTCACGAGCAGCGCGTTCAAGATGCTGGGTAGCTTGCCCTCGGGAAATGACACGTCCACGACCGGGCCGATGACCTGGATTATATGCCCTACTGTTTTTTCCTCGCTCATGTATATCCGACTCCTTACAAGGGGAATGATTTGAAGATGTCCTAAAAATCAATTAATAAATCAAACGCTGATAAATTGTGATAGCCAAGGCTAATAAGCTTACAATAACACGCTAAACATATCGTGATATCAAAGGCCAATAAACTTTAGACTAAACGCTAATAAGTTGAATAAATTGAATAAGTTGAATAGATGGACGCGCTATAAATGATAGCTTTCAAGCTAATAAATTAAAAAGCTAAAGATTGAGCAAATACCATAAGCACTTAAATTTAACACTAAGTCATAGCTATTAGCTATAAGCTCTTAGCTATTAGCTCTTAGCTATTAGCTCTTGGCTTTTAGCTAGGCCCCTAACCCTTGAGGGCCTCCGCGCCGTTTACGATATCCAGGAGCTCGTTGGTGACCGAGGCCTGCCTGGCCTTGTTGAAGGCCATGGTGAGGCTCTGGATGATGTCGCTGCAGCTCTTGGTGGCGTTGTCCATGGCCTGCATCCTGGCGGCGTTCTCGGCGGTGACCGAGTCCAGGGAGGCGCGGTAGAGGCCGGTCGCCAGGCTGTTGGGGATGAGGAACTTCAAGAGCTCCTCCGGGTCGGGCTCTATGGTGAAGTCCAGGTGGGCGCTGACCTCGCTCTCGTCCTGGGGCTTATCCGCGTCCAGGGGCGCCGGCTGGAGCTCTGTTTTCTCATCGGTCTTAGGCTCCGGATTGATGGAAGCCAAGGGCAAGAGCGGCAGGATCTCCACCGGGTGCTTGTTCAAGGTGAGGAAGCTCGTGTAGACCACGTAGATTTCCTTGTAGCCGGTCATGAAGCAGCCTATGAGGCAGTCGGAGAGCTTTCTCGCGTGCTCGAAGGGAAACCCTGGCTTAAGTAGCTGACCATCCGGATTGCCCTTGACCTTGAACTTAACCGGAAGCAGCTGGGCCATCTTCTCGCGGTTGTAATAGTCCAGGCCCTTTCTCCCAATCACTATGAGGCAGGGCTTGAGGCCCCGCTTCCTTATGTCCAGGATGGCCTTGTTGGTCTTGTGGATGACGTTGAAGTTGAAGCTGCCGCAGAGGCCCCTGTCGGACGTGAGCACCACCAGGAGCACCCTGTCCGAGTCCTTGGCCGGTTTGTAGAGCGTCTCGGCTAGGATGGGCGTACGCTTCCCAATTTCCGCTAGTAGTCTCACCAGCTCGTCCGCGTATTCCTCGTAGGACTCGGCCTTGCTCTGGGTGGAACGCAGCTTGGCTGCAGCCACCATGTTCATGGCCTTGGTGAGCTTCTGGGTCTGGCGCACGGCCACTATGTGCTGCTTTATCTCTTTAAGAGACGACATGTCTAATTCTCCGGTGCCTTGTAGATGCCCTTGAACTCATCTAGGATCTTCTTAATCTTCTCATCCACCTCGCTGGAGATGTCCTTGTCGTTTTTAAGCTGATCCAAGATGTCCGAGTGCCTGGAGTCTATGAAGTCCAAGAACTTCTTCTCGAAATCCAGAACGGCTGACACGGGATACTCGTCTAGGTAGCCTCTGGTTCCGGCGTAGAGCACCAGAACCTCCCGTTCCGCGCTCATGGGCTGGAACTGGGGCTGCTTCAAGAGCTCCACCATTCTCTGGCCACGGTTGATCTGATTGAGGGTGGACTTGTCCAGATCGGATCCGAACTGGGCGAAACTCTCCAGCTCTCTGAACTGGGCCAGATCCAGACGCAGGGTTCCGGCCACCTTCTTCATGGCCTTGGTCTGGGCGGCGCCGCCCACGCGGCTAACCGAGATGCCCACGTTGATGGCGGGCCTCACTCCGGAGAAGAAGAGGTTGGGCTCCAAAAAGACCTGGCCGTCGGTGATGGAGATGACGTTGGTGGGGATGAAGGCCGAGACGTCTCCGGCCTGGGTCTCGATTACCGGTAGCGCCGTCAAGGATCCAGCGCCCTTGTCGTCCGAGAGCTTGGCCGCCCGCTCCAGGAGCCTGGAGTGGTTGTAGAAGATGTCGCCCGGGTAGGCCTCGCGGCCCGGAGGCCTTCTTAGGAGGAGGGACACCTCCCGGTAAGCCACCGCCTGCTTGGAGAGATCATCGTATACGATGAGGGCGTGCCTACCGCGGTCGCGGTAGTACTCGCCCATGGTGGCGCCCGCGAAGGGCGCTATGTACTGCAGAGGCGCGGGATCCGAGGCGTTGGCCGCCACCACTATGGTGTAGTCCAGGGCCCCGTACTTCTCCAGATTGGCCACCACCTGGGCCACGGTGGACTTCTTCTGGCCAATGGCCACGTAGATGCAGATGACGTCCTGGCCCTTCTGGTTGATGATGGCGTCCACGCAGATGGCCGTTTTCCCTATCTGGCGGTCACCAATGATGAGCTCCCTCTGGCCCCTACCTATGGGCGTCATGGCGTCAATGGCCTTTATGCCCGTGTACATGGGCTCGTGCACGGCCTTACGGGCCACAATACCCGGGGCCACCACCTCTATGTTGTTGTACTCTTGGATATCAATGGGGCCCTTGCCGTCTATGGGCGCACCCACAGGATCCACCACGCGTCCCAGGAGCGCATCGCCCACCGGAACCTGGGCGATGCGTCCGGTCTTCTTGACCTCGTCGCCCTCTTTGATGTGGGCCACGTCGCCCAAAACGGCCACGCCCACGCTGTCGGTCTCCAAATTGAGCACTATGCCCAGGATCCCCCCCGGAAACTCCAGAAGCTCGCTGGCCATGGCCTTTTCCACGCCGTAGACCAGGGCGACGCCGTCCCCCACGCTCAACACGGTGCCCTTCTCGGACAGCTCAACCGATGCCCCGAAATCCTTTATCTGCGATTTGATGATTTGGCTTATTTCATCAGCTTTGATAGCCATTGCCAGAACTCCTTAAAAACCTAATTTTATGCTTGTTTCTCGCGGGAAAACCTAAATTAAAAAAAATGTCGCGAGGGATAAATCCCTATCATATTCAATCTTTAGCTAGAATGTTTCTTTATCTAGCGCTTTTCCTTAGCTAAAGCGTTCTTTATCTAGCGCTTTTTATAGCTAAAGCGTTCTTTATCTAGCGCTTTTTATTTTTCTAGCGCTTAGAGCGCTAGGGACTTCAGGAAAAAACTCGAACTTCACAATTTATTTTCCAAGCTATGGGCTAAGAACTTTTACTGAGGCACATGATTAAGGCTTATATGGATTAAGGCCTAAATGGATTTTGGCCTAAATGGATTAAGGCCTATATGGATTATGACTTAATGGATAAAAACCTTATAGATAAGAAGCTAATAAAACAAAACTATCTAGTCGTTCTGGAAGGTGGCCGCCAGCTTGTTGAGCTGGGTCCTAACCGATCCGTCAACCTCCAGATCGCCCAAGCGGGCGATGACCCCTCCGATTATGTCGGGGTTGGCCTGCTGCACGAGCTCCACGTTCTTTCCGGTGTAGATGCTAAGGGCGGAGCGGATAGCGTTCATCTGGCTATCGTCTAGCTCCGTGGCCGTGTGGATTACACCCCTAACCACTCCGTCGTGCTCATCCACCAGGTCGCTGTAGGCTTTGGCCGTGGCCTTGAGCAGATTGAACCTGCCCCGCTCGTTTAAGAGCTCTATGAAGTTCACGACCATAGGGGAGAGCTGGCAGCCGGAGAGGATCTTCTGGAGGCACTCCTTCCTCTTGTCCACCTGGATGGCGGGTGAGAAAAGGATCTTTCCGGCCGGGCCGCTATCGGCCAGGCCTTCGGCGAAGGTCTTGAGCTCTTCACCGTAGGTCTTGAATTTTCCGTCATCCAGACCCAGTTCCAAAAGGGCCTTGGCGTAACGTTTGGCTAGGATGCTATCCATATTGAACCTTCAAGTTTAAATGTTTTTGTCACTGCCTGGTGTTCAGCTTGGTGAGCTGCTCCAGGAAATTGTGCACCAGGGCGTTCTTGTCCTCGGGCGTGATGTTCTGGACTATTATGTCCCTGGCCATATCCACCGCCAGGGTGCCCGTCTCCTTGGTGAGGTTTCTCTTGGCGGCGCTCAGCTCCTGGCTCATGGCCACCTGGGCCTTCTTGACGATCTGATCCGCCGTCTGGTGGGCCTCGGCGATAATGCGATCCCTCTCCTTCTGGCCGTCCCGCTCGTATTGGGCCAGTATGCCTTCCCTCTCCTGGGTCAGCTGGGAGAGCCTGCGCTTCATGGTCTGGTTCTGCTCCTCCAGGTTCGTGGCCTGGGTCTCCAGATACTCCAGCTGCCGGCTTATGCCCTCTGTCTTAGCCTGGAAGAAGTTCTTCACAATCTTGCGCAGGAGAAAATAGAGGATAAACGCGAAGGCCACGAAGTTCAAGACCCTGAGACCAAAATCCCTCCACCTTTCCGCGCTGTAGCCAGTCTGCTCGCCTTCGCCCGGGGTGGAGGCCAAAAGTTCTGGGCTAATTATGAGCACTAGGAAAAGGAAGAGGAGGGAACAGATGAGGGGCTCTTTGGTGATTAGTCGCATAGGGCGCTCCAGGGATATTTCCCGGGATACTCCTTCATTATTTTGTGTTTCGCAAGTTCAATTCCCTTCGCTGCAAAATTGGCCCCGGAAGAAGGGAATTATTATTTTAGATCTTAACACCTTTTGGGGGCCGCATTGAAATTTTCCGCATTTTGAGAGGGGAATTTTCCTAAAAAAAGGTCAAAAAAATTTTTTTTGGCCTTGAGCTTCTCTAGATTTTTACTTAGAGGTCTTTATATTCCTAAAGACTTTAAAAACAAAAAAATCTATATAAATAGATTGCCTTTTAACTAAAATATTATTATTTAGTTTAATTAACAAATTGTAAACATATTTATACATTCTTAGAAGTCTTCTCAGAATCCTCTTGGATTAAAGATCCAGGAGATTGGCCATAAAGATGCAAAAAGAGAAGAAAGAAAGACAAAAAAGAAAAAGAAGCTAAAAAGGAAAAGCAATACTTGATAAATAGAGTTAATATCAGCTAACCGTGAGCTCCCGCCGCAGGATCTTGGAGGCCATTTCCCTGGCTATGGAGCTGGCCTCGGATTTAAGCTCGACCCTCGCGGCCTCCACGTCGCCTTTGAGGGCGTTTCTGGCCACTTCCAGCTTGCCCGCGGCATCGTCCTGGGCCTTTTTGAGGATGTCGCTCTCCTCCCTCTGCCCATCGGATCTAAGAGCTCCCTGGAGCTTAGCGCCCTCGGACAAGGCGTCGTTTCTGGACTTCACCTCTTCCTTCTCGCCGGCCTCCAGCTGTTCCTTGGATTCCTGGGCCTTCTCCTTCAAATCGTCGTAAATACCTTCCCTCTTCTTCAGGATGGCCAGGATGGGTTGGTAGAGGATCTTGTTCAAAATGAACATGAGCACCAAAAAGGTTATTAATTGGGCTATCAGTGTCCAGTCAATGGCAACGCTTACCACTGTTAAACCTCTGCTAATCTTTCTATGGAATATAGTCTAAGGGACAAATGGTTTGTTTTTCGATGTATTTCTTAAACAAAGGAAGTATATAGACTTTTAGATCTGAGGTCAAGACCTACCCATGCGGCATAACCAGCGCCCATCTGAATAAAACCACAAGATATGCAGCCTAAGCGCTAAAACCCCGCATTCTATGGTTGAGGCTTTTAGGCCCATGGGGGCGCATCCAAAGGGGCCACGGCTCAACTTAGCCTTATGCCTAACGGCTTTTGGAAAAACTCTTATCTAAAGAAATTTTCCCATTCCTAGAGGATAGTTGAGGAAATAAAAAAAATTTTCCCAAAAGCTTAGATCAAGCTTAGTGAAAAAGGCCATATGGAGAAGAAATTTCAAAA
>JAITJT010000024.1 GCA_031278795.1 Deltaproteobacteria bacterium
GCGGCAGTCTTAGCCAAGCCCTACGTCATGGTGGGCGGAGTGGTGGCCGTGGTGGATCCTCTAAAGTGCGCGGTGTGCTGCACCTGCGTGAGGTCTTGCCCCTTGGGGGTTCCCAAGATTGTGGTTAATGAGAATGATAACTCCCAGAGGGGTCACGCCTTCATGGAGCCCGCCATCTGCCAGGGCTGCGGGGTATGCGTGGGCGAGTGCCCGGGTAAGGCTATCAAGCTGCAGTTTTTCAGTGACGAGCAGCTTTTGGCGAAGGTGGGGGCCCTGGCCTCTGAAGATGTTACTGCAAAGTTGATTGAGACGCGTTAGGTGTTGAGAGACAAGTGTTTTAGTCATTTATGTTTATGAAGGAAAGATGATGACGGAAGAAAAAGTTGATGGAGTAAGCTTCGAGCCTAGGATTATAGCCTTTTGCTGTCAGTATTGCGCTTACAGCGCGGCTGACATGGCTGGCTCCATGCGCCTTACGTATCCATCAGCTGTGGAGATAGTGCTCATTCCCTGCACCGGACGCTTCGACGTGATTCTTGCTCTGAGGGCCTTTGAGAAAGGCGCTGACGGAGTCTACGTCGCCGGTTGCCTGGAAGGAAACTGCCACTTCCTGGATGGTAATCTGCGCGCTAAAAAGCGCGTGGCCCACCTCAAAAAAGAGTTGGAGTCCATTGGCGTTAATCCAGAAAGAATTGAGATGTACAACCTCTCCGCCTCCCAGGGCCCCAGGTTCGCGGAGATTGCCTCTGAGTTCACCAAGCGTATAAGTGATTTGGGAAAGGCTATGATTTGATATTTGTTGTGAGTTTAGAAGCTTTCTCTTCTAAACTGCTGAAAGGCTGAAAGGCTAAAAGGCTAAAAGGCTATAAGGCTATAAGGTTCAAAGGCTTAAAGGAAAAATTCTTAAAAGGCTATAAGGCTTAAAGGTTAAAAGCCTAAAAGGAAACAAGACGCTATGATAATCGCGGAAAGAAAACCCATGGATGAGATTTTGGGTTTCATTGAGGGGAAGGGTAAGGTGCTCTTGATAGGATGCCGGGGCTGCGTCACGGTCTGCAACACCGGAGGCACCAAAGAGGTGGAGATCTTGGCGTCTCTATTGAGGCTTTCCCGGGAGAAAGCTAAAAACCCCTTGAGCCTAGACGAGCTAACCTTGGAGCGGCAGTGCGACCCGGAGTACATGGACGAGCTATCCGAGCTCATGGACGGGCGTTATGACGCTGTATTGTCCATGGCCTGCCCCATAGGTCCCCAGTTCATCAAGGGGCGCTATCCGCACGAGAAAGTGTACCCGATCCTAAACACCACCTTTCTGGGAGGGGCGCTGGCCCACGGGGTCTGGGCCGAGTTCTGCCAAGCCTGCGGCAACTGCGTCATACACCTTTTCGGGGGCCTCTGCCCCATATCCCGCTGCGCTAAAAGCCTCCTTAACGGCCCCTGCGGCGGCTCAGCTGGAGGTAAATGCGAGGTCTCCAAAGAGATAGACTGCGTCTGGCAGCTCATAGTGGAGAGGATAATGGCTGAGGGTAGGATGGAGGAGTTTCTGGGTATGGATCTGGTAAAGGACTGGAGAACCAGCCGGGACGGAGGGCCCAGGAAGATGCACAAGGAAGAGCTTGTGAAATGACCAGGGAAGTTAAGACAAAGAGCCATTTGGAAAAGGTGCTGGCTTCTGGCCATTTCGCCGTGACCGGCGAGCTGGGCCCGCCTAGGAACGGAAACGCCCAGGAAGTGCGCGACAAGGTGAAGCACCTCCTAGGAAACCTGGACTCCGTGAACATCACGGACAACCAGACAGCCGTGGTGCGCATGTCGTCCTTGGCGGCGAGCGTCATAGCCCAGAGCGAGGGCATAGAGGCCAATATGCAGATGGTCTGCAGGGACCGTAACCGCATAGCCATGCAGTCGGACATCTTGGGGGCCGCTGGCCTTGGCATTAACAACCTCCTCATCCTCTCCGGGGATCACCAGATATTCGGTGACCATCCGGAGTCCAAGAACGTCTTTGACCTAGACTCCATGAACCTCATCAGGCTAGTTAGGAGGATGCGCGACGAGGGAACCCTCATGAGCGGGCACCAGCTAGGTGATGAGGGTAGGCCAAATCTCTTTATAGGGGCAGCTTACAATCCCTTCGCGGATCCAGAGGACTTTAGGGTCCTAAGGGCCGCCAAGAAGGTGGAAGCCGGTGCGGACTTCATGCAGAGCCAGTGCATCTATGACATGGAGCGCTTCAAGCGCTTCATGGTAAGGGCCCTAGACATGGGCCTCACCGAGAGGTGCTATTTTCTGGCGGGTGTTACGCCCCTTAAATCCCTAGGCATGGCCAGGCACATGAAAACCAATGTTCCGGGCATCACTATGCCGGATTATTATATCGACAGGCTCAAGGGCGTTCCCAAGGACAAACAGGCCGACGAGGGCATAAAGATTGCCTGCGAGCAGATAGAGGAACTAAAAGGCGTTAAGGGCCTCTCTGGAGTTCATCTCATGCTGGTGGAGTGGGAGCACATGGTGCCCCGCATAGTGAGGGAGGCCAAACTCGTGCCCAGGCCCGAGGTGTAGGATTTTTTTAAAGATTTATGCAAATTCACTTAACAGCCCAGGAGGAGCTTTATGAGCATAAGATGGCAGGATTACACGGCTAAGGGGAAGAAGGACTATGAGATAGCTAGCGCGGCTGAGCAATATCTCATCAAGATAAGCGAACTAGCCTGCGACATGGGGCTTATGGAAGACGAGGTGCTCCCCCATGGACACTTTGTGGCCAAGGTTAACTACGCCAAGGTGCTCGAGAGGCTCAAGGACAAGCCTGACGGCAAATATATAGACGTCACAGCCATAACCCCCACCCCCTTGGGCGAGGGTAAATCCACCACCACTTTGGGCCTGGTGGAGGGCATGGGAAAGCGCGGCCTCAAGGTGGCCGCGGCCATCCGCCAACCCTCGGGTGGACCCACCATGAACATCAAGGGCTCAGCCGCCGGAGGCGGCATGAGCCAGTGCCTGCCGCTCACCCCCTTCTCCCTTGGTTTAACCGGTGACATCAACTCCATCATGAACGCCCACAACCTAGGGATGGTTGCCTTAAATTCCCGTATGCAGCACGAGGCCAACAACTCCAACGAGTTTTTACAAGCCAAGGGCTTAAAGCGCCTGGACATCGACCCCTCTAGGGTGGAGTTTGGTTTTGTGATGGATTTCGCGGCCCAGTGCCTAAGAAACATCATAATTGGCTTAGGAGGCAAAAACGACGGCTTCCTGGCCCAGTCAAAGTTTGGTATAGCCGTGAGCTCCGAGCTCATGGCCATACTAGCGCTCGCCAAGGATCTTAGCGATCTTAGGAAGAGAATAGGGCAGATAATTTTAGCCTACAGCAAGCAAGGTAAAGCCGTAACAGCCGAGGATCTGGAGGTTGCGGGGGCCATGACGGCCTGGATGACTGAGACCTTGATGCCCAATCTGCTCCAGTCCATGGAGGGCCAGCCCTGCTTCGTCCACGCAGGTCCTTTCGCCAACATCGCCATTGGCCAGAGCTCCATCATAGCCGACCGCCTCTCCTTGAAACTGGTGGACTACCACGTAACCGAAAGCGGATTCGCCGCGGACATTGGTTTTGAGAAGTTCTGGAACCTAAAATGCCGCTACTCAGGGCTAATCCCCAACGCCGCGGTGGTGGTGGCCACGGTGAGGGCCCTCAAATGCCACGGAGGCGCGCCCGTTCCCAAACCCGGAAACCCGCTTCCGGAGGAGTACTCCAAACCCAACGTGGCTCTGGTGGAAAAGGGCCTGGAGAACCTCCTCCACCACGTGGGCATTGTGAAGAAGTCCGGAATTCCTGCGGTCATCTGCATAAACGCCTTCGTGAGCGATACCCCTGAGGAGATTGCCGTCATCAGGCGCGCCTGCGAGCAGGCGGGCGCCAGGGTTGCCGTATCCGAGCACTGGCTGAAAGGGGGCGAGGGGGCCCTGGAGCTTGCTGACAGCGTGAAAGAGGCCTGTGATGAAAAGGGTGATTTTAAACTGCTCTATCCGCTCTCCATGCCCCTTAAGGAGAGGATTGAGCTGGTGTCCAAGGAGATATACGGGGCTGACGGCGTGGATTACGCGCCGGAGGCCGAGAAGAAGCTCGCCCTCTACCAGGCGGATGACAAGATCAAGAATTTCGGCCTCTGCATGGTGAAGACCCACCTCTCGCTCTCAGGGGACCCCAACCTCAAGGGTGTGCCCAAGGGGTTCAGGCTCTTCGTGCGGGACGCCCTCATCTACGCCGGGGCCGAGTTTGTGGTGCCCGTGGTGGGGAACATCTCCCTCATGCCTGGAACCGCCTCGGATCCCGCCTACCGCCGCATAGACGTGGACACCGCCACCGGAAAAATCCACGGGCTTTTTTAATCATTTACCCTTTCTTTTCCTTAGCTTGAATCTTCAAGACATTTTTTTGTTTGTTCAAGGAAAATATTTTAAACAGATGAGTCCTGGATGAAGAACACGGCCCAGACAACCCAAAGCCTCTCGCAAATAGCCCTCGACAAGGCTTCCTACCCGCTCGCCTCGCACATGATTCTCGCCTTTCTGGCCGGAGTCTACATTGCCTTTGGCGCGGCCCTGGCCATCAAGGTGACCGGAAACCTGAGTCCGGATCTAGGGAACCTCACCAAGCTCATCTTTGGGGCCCTCTTTCCGGTGGGACTCCTCATGGTGCTCATGGCCGGGGCCTCGCTTTTCACCGGCGACGTAATGTATATGGGCGCGGGTCTCATTAAGCGAGAGGTAGGGATCAGAAGATGCACAAGCTTTTTAATACTCTCATATGTGGGAAACTTTGTGGGCTCGGTGTTTTTGGCCTGGCTTATATTTGAGTCAGGGGTACTTATGGACAAAAGCGGGGGAAGCTATCCCTTGGCCCAATCCGCCGTGGGCATAGCCAACCTCAAGTGCTCGCTTCCTTTCCTGGAGGCCTTTCTTAGGGGCATCTTGTGCAACTGGCTAGTGTGCCTAGCCATATTCATGAGCCTCACCTCGGAGACGGCCGTCTCCAAGGCGGTTTTGATGTGGCCGCCCATCACCGCCTTTGTGGCCTTGGGTATGGAGCACAGTGTGGCCAACATGTTTTTCATTCCCTTGGGGCTTTTTATGGGAAATAGCCCTGAAGTAATAGAAAGCGGTGTAACGCTTACGGCCACATGTAAAACTTTTCTGGTGGATAATTTGATTCCGGTAACTTTGGGGAATATAGTGGGAGGGATTATCTTTGTCTCTCTTCCTTATGTCCTTGTTTCAAAGAGTAATCCTCAAAAATAGTTTTTGCAAGGTTTTAAATTTTAATTTTATCAAATCCTTTCAAGCGACAAGATTTAAACTTTTTTTTGAGAAGAGCGCTAAAAATCCTAAGTTCGCTAGTAAAGATAAAGATAACTTGAATTTTTTTATTATTTAAAAGAGCCGCAGAAGATCATAAAAAAAAAAGCGTAAACATTAGCAACCGAAAAAAAAAATGCCTAAAAAAGATGATAACCCGAGCTTATCAATAAATCCCCCTCGCCAAAGTTCTAAGTTACCCAAGGAGATTAAAGAGGCCTTACAAGCCTCAAAAAAATGTTTCTATGGTTCTATCGTTTTACTAAATTTCCTTTGCAAACAAAGTGGATTAGACGATATATTAGAAGAAATTTTTTTTGATGAAACGGATAAAATTAAAGCTCTTGTCTATTTTAATATTTTAGAGAAAAAACCATTGGGATTTTGCTCTAAGTTTGTGGAGAACTATGATATTCCACTGAATCCAAGTGATTTATCCTCTGACGCTATTTCTGAACTTCTTACGGATATCGAAGCTAATGATAGAGTGGATTTTTTTTATTTATGGGCGAACAGTACTAACGACTCAGGCTATTTAGTCCTTGACTCAACGTCAATGGAAACTGATGCAAATTTGTTCTCTATTAGAAATCATGGGCTTCTTAATCACAACGAAAAATGTGAACAAGTTAATATGTGCTACGTATTTGGAGAGAAATCAGCTTTACCGTTATATTCAAACACTTATAATGGTACCTTGGATGATGTAACTAACCTAGAAGAATGCTCTCCAGTATCAACTTTAACACGAAATTTTCATTTTCAATTCGTTATGGGCAAAGGATTTTATAGCCAAAAAAATATTGATAGGTTATTATTTTCACCAGAGCGAGCCAGATTTTATCATTGAGCTTCCTCCGACTACCAATATGTACAAAAGTTTAATCGAGGAATTTAGTTATATCAATGAAAATATTAACTATGCCTCTATATTTCAAGGGAACGCATTATTTTCGACATCTAAAAAAATCAAGTGGAAAAACAAATATTTATACGCGCATATTTTCGTAGTTCCTCAAATTAACGATCAATTTAGAGATATTTTCTTAAATGATATCTTTAAGATGTATGAGAATGCTTGTAGCGACCCGGAAAGGTATAAAGATGATCCTTGTTGCCAACACGTTTTAACATTTAAAAAATCTAAAATCAGTCCAAATGGATATGATATCTTAAAAAATAACGAAGCGTATCAGGAGATGCGCTCCCGGGGCGGCTCTTTTATTTTGCTCTCAACTAGAAAACAAAACTCAGTAAAGACCTTGGAATATTTTAGGAACCGTCAGGTATTTAAAAGAACTCTTGATATTATTAAACGCTTTCAAAGAAAAAATAGTGATTTTATTCAAAATGATGAAAGTTTTGAAAATTGCCTTTTTATAGCCTTCCTATCAACGGTTTTAATTTCCATGATCCATAAAGTTATGATAAATAATAAAATATATATAGATAAAACCATGGAGGAAGTTTTGGTCGATCTTAGCGATCTAAAAGCTAAAATTCTTGATGGTGACCGATATATTGTCGATCCTTTGACAGATCTTACTAGAAGATATTTTGATTCTTTTGGGTGCCCGTATCCCCATGATTAATAGTGTCTTCTACAATATTCCTAAAAGATGCATTTTTTTAACATTTAATTTTAAGCCGAGATTTTAATTTTAAGCCAAGATTTTTTGTTTTTAAGACAGGATTTTAATTTTAAGTTAGGATTTTAATTTTAAGAGATGATTTTGGAAATTACTTTAATACCTTGCTCTGTTTAACTCCTTAAAATTTAAGAAAATCGTTTAAAGCGAATATTTGAAATATCTCTGTATTTTTTTTGTCTTCTAAAAAAAATCGCAAAGTACATTTCCCCCTTTAGAGACCCCAGCTTTTGTAGGCGTCTAGGGCCACGGAAGTGTCTCTCGCGCTCCAAATGGAAATAACGAGTAAAAATATCTCCCTAGGCTTTCTTTACCTAACTGGAAATTTTTGCTATACTTTTCTGGTATTTAAATAATTGTCCCTAAAAAGTTCCAAAAGAATCTTTTTTTTATAATTTT
>JAITJT010000031.1 GCA_031278795.1 Deltaproteobacteria bacterium
AGATTCTGGAGTGATTTTGAATCCAGGTTAAATAAGTGTGAAATGAGCCGCGCTTAAAAAAACAGAATATAAATGGAAAGTCTAAAAAAGAGTCTAAAAACAGGGCGTAATACAAAGCCTAAAGCGGCCAAACGCCATGAAAATAAGCGCAATCCAGGCGGGCGCAATCTAAAAGGCGTAAATATTACAGAAATAATAGGGGTGTGGCAATGGATGATGGTGAAAACCATCGGGGAAGTTTACCCAAGAGGGATAAGTTTAGGCTTCTTTTTTCTTGCGCTTGACTAGCTCCCGGCAGACATCCACGGTGTCCAGGGCATCGTGGACCACGTACTCCACCTCCAAAAACTTGCGCTCATCCTCCATTAAGGCGCTTAAGGTGTCCTTGTCGCTATCCGGCTGGAGGAAACTGCAACCCACAAAGATGGGAGGGGGCGGTCTGTCGGTGTAGACCTCGCGCACCAAGCCCACCAGGCGCTTCACCTGCTGGACGCTACTGGCCATAAGGAGTGATACCCCAACCACGTCAGGCTCTCTTAGAAGAATCTCCTTGAGGAAGACCCTGGGGGGGATGTCCACTCCCAGATCCACCACCTCGAAACCGTCGGCCCGCAGAAACCAAGCGGCCATGTTCTTACCCAGCTCGTGGATGTCGCCCTCTATGGTTCCTAAAAGCACCAAGCCCCTCTTCTCGTTACCAGTACCCCTCAGGATGAGGGGAATGAGCTTCTCCATGCTCACCCGCATTATCTCGTTTGCGAGAAGGAGCCCGGACATGTAGTAGATGCCGTCTTGGAACATCTTGGTGACCAGGCTCATGCACTCGTTTAGGGCACCAATTATCTCCTTGGGCGGCACGTTTTCGGAAATGAGAGCCGAGAGCGCGGCCAGGGTCTCCTTTTCGTCTAAGGCGACCATGGAGCCTTTGAGCTTTTCAAAGAGGGCCTCCACCGTCATCTTCTCTCACCTCGGCCGTTTAAGGGCAGTCCCAAAGTGGAGGTGAGGGTGAAGCTATCCTCCGGGGAAATGAAGGATCCCGTGGCCAAGGGGGCCCCCTCGGCGTCATAGAAGATATACTCCATCTGGAAACCGGCCATTCCTTCCTCCACGTCCAAAAGCTGGGAGTTCTCTTGGCTAAATGAGAGCGGCCTCACCCACATCCTGGCGGTTTTGACCAGGCCCTGGGCGCTTCCGGAGAAGAGCCCGGTGAGATAGGTGGTGGCGAGCTCCGCCTCCACCACCGGCCGGTAAGGATCCAATATGACGAAACTCTCTTGGATGAGAAAGGGCCTCTCATCCCCTATCCTAATGCAGCGCTTTATGTACCAGAGGGGATCGCCGGCTTTTATCCAAAGCTTCTCGGCCACCTCGTCACCGGCCCTCTTGACGTCGGCGGCTATTATCCTGGTGGCGAGGTCCTTGGAGTGAATGAGCTCATCGAGCCCGTCTATGGAGAACAGCGCCTTCCTGTAGGTGAGCTCGGTTACGTAGGTGCCCTTCCCGGTGAAGCGCTCCAGGAGCCCCTCGTCCACCAGGATGCGCAGGGCCTTCCTCACGGTGAGAGGTGAGAGTCCGCTGGCCTTGGCCAGCTGGTTTTCAGAGGGAATGCGACCGCCAGCCTTATAGGTGCCTTCGGTTATCCTGCTCCGGATGAGATCCGCCATGCGCTGGTAGGGCGGAATCTCCCTCCGGCCCGGAAGGAGCGGGTTATCAGGTCTATCGTGCCTGATTTCTTCCAAGGGGGCACCTCTGTTAAGTTTGTATTTTACCCAGGGGGCACTCGTTAACAAGTCCAATCAGCTGTTATCTCACCGCAAAAGGCCCTAAAGCTTCCCGGAAAGAGCGCGTCCTCACTCCAGGAGAGGGCCTTTTAAGGTATAGCGATTTTATGTTTTTTCATGGACTCGCCCCTAGCTCATGGGCGAACTTTTTCTTTTATATAAAGAGATTTCCTCCAATTGTCAATATCTTTCTTAAAGGGCATCCCTATAGTGACATTTTTTCCTGAAAATCCTTAAAAGAAGGGACTTTCCCAGCAAATTGACCAAAAATACCCATGTATATTATATGTGTATTCTAATTATTACATACATATAGTGGTGAAGCTATAATATGGCATGCTTCTAAGGCCTTTTTCTAGGGCCCGCTATGAGAATATTATTCACAGATAATATAATTTTAAACGATTATAGGCATAGCAATTGGGCTAAACTCATCTTAAGCTAAGAAAATGGCTTAATTTTTCCTAAAATCTCTATATAGAGATTTTTAGCCCAGGTTTTTATGTGTATAATACAGCCCTTTTTATATTATTTATACTTAATATTATATAATTTAACAAAATATCAGAAAGAAGATTTTTTCAAAAAATTTTTCCAAAATTATTTTCAAAAAAAATACCCTACAGATTATCAAGGAATTATCTGAAACCTAAGGCATTTAGCCTGTTTCCAAGCCAATCAATAGTTTTTTAGGGCCCTTGACATCTAAATCTCGATATAGTAATATTTCTTGAAATCTTCCGGAGGTCAATCACCACGCGGCCTCCAGAGCATAGAATATTGTCAAAGCCTGCGGTACTTACGGTCGCTTTAAAGGCCCAAAAAGGTCGGGGTCGGGCGCTTTCTAAGCCCCTGGATCCTTCCAAGTCACAAGCCCTTTCTCCCTCACTCCAAAGGGGATGCCGTCCGTAAGTACCGCATTTTTTTATCTATTTAGCGCCTGTCCCAAATTAGGCTAAATCCAAGGCCTCTTCCCAAGCCGTGAGTCAAAAAAAGCCAGAGACAGTCTCTGGCTTTTTTCTATTGTGGGTCTCATAAGGCCCTTATAAGGCCCTTATAAATCCCTTATAAATCCTTGTCTGGCTCTCGGCTAGAGCTCTTTTTTGAAGACACTCTCCCCTCCCACCACGGTTTCCAGGACCTCTGTCTTGTGGAGCTCCCTTTTGTCCCGTTGAAAGAGATCGCCCTTGACTACAGCGTAGTCCGCGAACTTTCCCGGCTCCAAGGAGCCTATGTATTTCTCTTTTCCCAAAGATTCCGCGGAGCTGATGGTTGCGGCTCTTAACACTTCAAGGAGGGTGAGGTCGCGATCGCTATCTAGCCTGGGACAGAGTGGGGAAGCTGGCCCCACCATGGTGCGGGTCATGCCCACCTGGAGGTTCGCGAACTCATTCAAGGGCTCCACCGGCCAGTCGGATCCGTAGGCCATCTTCACGCCACTATCCAGGAATTTGCCGTGGGTCTCCAGAAAGGGGAAGCGCTCTTCCCCAAAGAGCTCCCGCTCCGCGTCCAGAGTCTCCTTGGAGAGTCCCGCCCACTGGAAGGATAGAACGGCGTAGGCCGCGAGCTCCCTCATTAAGGCGTATTGATCGGGCGCGACAAGGTCAAGGTGCGCCAAGGACGGGCGTATGTCTTGGTTGGGATAGTTCTGGCGCATGGATTTGAGGGCGCTTAGCACCATCTCCACCGCTCCGTCGGCGATCACGTGGAAGTGGGGGTGGTAGCCCTTGGAGGAGGTGGCGTGGACCAGCTTCTTGAGTACATCTGGTTCGAAATAGGGCCGTCCCCTCCAGGTGCCCGCCCTCCAGTCGGGCGTCTCCAGGCTTCCAAAGTTTTGTTTGTAGGGTTCTTTTAGGTAGGCTGTCTGGGTAGCGGGCATGCCGTCCACGAAAAACTTCACGTGCTCAACCGTTATGGACGGCTCCAAGCCCCACTCGCCCGTGTCGAAGTTCTTTTTGAGCCTCGCTATGTTATCCAGGAGCATGTCCAGGTCCTTTTGCTGATTATAGCTTCCGGAGCGGACCTCCAAGGCCCCCATGTAGCGCAAGGGTAGCTCGCCTTGCTCCCTAATGAAGGTCGCAAGCTCCAAGACGTCACAGCTGCTTCTGGCATCCAGGCAGGTGGTCACTCCCTGGGCGGAAAGAGAGGAAAAGGCCTTCTGGAGGCACTTACGCAGATCGGCCCAGCCCATGAGTCTCATGACATTGTCGAAAATGCGCATGGCCAGGCCGTCCTCTATGATGCCGTTTAGCTGCCTCTCATTATCCAGGCGGATCCAACCGTCCATGGGGTTGGGGGTGTTCTCGCTGATGGTGAGTTTTTCCAGGGCAACGCTATTTAAGGCCGCGAAATGGCAGTCGTCCGAAAATAGAATGACTGGCCTTCTGGTGGGAAGGGTGTCCAAGTGCTTGCGGGTGGGGTCCTCCCCCACCTTGCGGCACCAAGAGGTTACCAAGAGCCACTGGTCCTGGGTGGCCAGATCCTCCTCATCCGCTATAAATCCCTCAAGGCGCTGAAGTATCTCAGAAACCGAGAGATCCTCGTAATCCAGGGATTTAACCATGAGGGTGACACCTCCCCAGAAGGGGTGGACGTGGCTATCCACGATCCCGGGTATGACCGTGTTTCCCGAGAGGTCAACCAAGGTGGCGCCTCCATAAAGATTCAAAAGCTCCTCTTTGGCGCCCACGGCCTCAACAAGGCCTCCCTTTACGGCCATGGCCTCGCAAACGCTGTTTAACCTGTCGGCGGTGTAGATTTTTCCGTTGTGTAAAATGCTGATGGAATCGTTACTCATCCCCTACCACTCTCCCGCTAAGCCGTGTCTATGCCCATGAAAAGCCCAAGTAAAATGAATGTTAAGAAAGCCAATATAGGGCCAATATAGAGCCCAATATAAGCCATTAGATTGAGGCAGATTTGAGGTGTTTTCATAAGCCTTTGGCTTAAGTCTTAAATTTTCATAGCACAAGAAAAAAATGTTCAAAATGCGCAAGTATATGCGCTTTTTAAGGACTATTCTTATTTTGTCCTTAAATGATAGTATTTTTCAATGAAAAAATCAAAAAATATTTTTGGGCCTCTTTGGAATGCCTAAAGCCCTCTTTTTATCTTTTCCACTGGGCTTTTGGGACATTTCTATATGGATATCGTTTTTTGAAATCCATTCCCAAAAAGGGCCACCTTTTAAGATTATCCCAAAGTGCCAAAATTTTAAGAAAATTTCGTCTTAAATCGCACTTAAGACGCGGTTAAGATACCTTGAACTTTAGGGAGTACTCGCGGGCTTGTCTTTAAATTGTTTATATACTTGGTCTTAGATGTATTTTGTCTTTAGACGCATTGTCATTATTGCGCGTTTACTCTATGGCGCATTATCTTTAATATACGCTTTAATGTATAAAACAAAACGTCAAAAAACAAAAAAGCTAAAATGCTTATAACTTAAAGCCTCAGAAAGCTAAAAAGCCAAAAAGCTCATAACACAAAGGCATAAGCTTAAAGCTCACAACTTTAAGCCGTAAACCAAAACGCTAAAAAATCAAACGCCAATAGCTACAAGCATCCCTAGCCCATAATCCGCAAGGGCGTATAATCATCTTTTCCAAAGATATTAGTTTGGAATCGGCGCGACCCAATAGGGTGGACGTCAGGCGGGTGGACGTCAATCGGGTGGACGTCAATCGGGTGGACGTCAGTCAGGTTCCTTTCCGGTAGAGGGCTTTCTCATGCGGGAGAGGGTGTCTTTCAGGCGCTTGATGATGAAGCGGGAAAGGGCCTGAGGGGTGTGGGCGACCGTGGGGCCGAGGGACTCTAAGGACATTTCGGCCCTGGCCATGTTCTTGTGGCCGCCGGCGGAACCGTATTCGCCGAAGGCCTCAGAGGCGAGGCTACCCAGATTGGCCCTAAGGCCTGCTGAGCGGAGGACTATAATAAGCCTGTCGTCAAAGACGCCGCAGATGACCGCCCGGCTCACGCCCTGCACCAGCATGACGAAATCCGCGATGATGACCAAGGTGTCAGGGTGATCCAGCTTGTCCACAAAGACAAAGGCGTATTGCTTCTTGATGACGGTCTGGGCCAGGGATCTCTTCACCACGTCGAAGGAGTTGCGGTCGATGGGGGCCATCTCTATCTCGGTTAAGAGAGGCTGGTGGATTAAGGGGAATAGCCAGCGGAAGGCCTCGATGTCCTCTAGTTCGCCTTGGCGTACAAAGTTCTGGGTGTCGGTTTTAATGGCGTAGAAAAGGGCCGTGGCCAGGAGCTTGTTGGGCTTGATGCGGGCCGCCCTCAGGTAGTTAACCATGATGCTGGCGGTGGCGCCCCACTCCGGGCGGATGTCCGTGAAGATGTGGCCGTAGTCGCTCTCTTTGTCGTGGGTGCAGTTGGGGTGGTGATCGATTATCACGCTGAAATCCACCTGCTGAAAGAGGGGGTTGTGACTGGGCTGGGAGTCCACTATGGCGAAACGGGTGTACTCGCTTAAGTCAAGAGAGGTTACCAAGGGGAGCTTCAAGCCCAGGGCCTCGATTAGCCTGAGGTTGTCCGGGCGCCTCACCTCGTTGGTGCTGGCCACGTAGACATGGGCCACTTTACGCCAGAGTATCCTCTTCAAGGCCGCGGCGCTGGCTATGGAGTCAGGGTCCGCGGTTATGAGAATGAGCAGGCGGTCGTCGCGGGAGAAGACTTTCAGGAGGCTAGCTAAGCGGGTGGAGTGGCTGTGAGCCTCTTTCCGCCTGTGAGGCTTCTTCTCCGGACTCCTTAGCTCTATTTTTTTAGCCGGCTCCGGAGACGGAGCTTTTTCGTTTTTCAAATCTTTATGCATCCAGTGAACTCTCCTCCACCGGGGCCAGGCTCCGGAGCCTCTCTATGGCGTCTTTCGCCTCGTCTGAGAGCTTAACCGGGAGCACCGCCCTCAGGGTGACTATCATGTCCCCTGGTTCTTCCTTGGACGGGTGTATGCCTAGGCCCTTGAGCCTAAGCTTGGCGCCGTTCTGGGAGCCCTTGGGAACGCTCACGCTGGTGCGGCCGTTCAAGGTGGGAACCTCGATCTTACCCCCCAAGAGCAGTGTGTAGAGATCCAGCTTTTTTTCTATGAACAGATTGAGCCCGTCCCTTTTGAAGACCTTGTCCGGGGCTATCTTCACGACTAAGAATATGTCGCCTCTCTTGCCCCCAAACTCACCTGGCTCGCCCTTTCCCTTAATACGCAGCTTCTGGCCGTCGGTGGCGCCAGCCGGGATAGTGACCGTTATCTCGTTTTTCTTCTTGACCGTCCCGGAGCCGCCGCACTCAGGGCAGCCCCTGAGTCCGTTTTTATACATAATGGTACCCGTTCCACCGCACCTCTGGCAAGGCGTAGGCAGATCGATAGCCAAATGTATCTTAGCGCCCCTGGCCGCGTCCAGAAGGTTCAGGTTCAGGGGATACTCGTAATCCCGGCCCTTCCTGGGGCTAGGTCCCCGCTTGGATGTTCCTTTTTTGTTCTTCCCAAAGGACCCGCCAAAGATGGAGTTGAGAAAGTCATCCAAATCACCTAAGTCGGGAAAACCATGGCTAAAATCCGGGGCCTGGTAGCCCCTACCATCTGTGCCCCTGGTGTAGAACTGCTCGCTCCCCATATTGTCAAAGGCGGCCTTTTTCTCGGGGTCTGAGAGGATGTCATAGGCCTCTGAGACCTCCTTGAACTTCTCCTCCGCGGCCTTGTCTCCAGGATTTTTATCCGGATGGTATTTCAAGGCCAACTCGCGGAACGCCTTCTTAATGGTTTCGGTATCCGCCGTCTTTTCAACCCCTAGGGTTTTGTATGGATCAAGGCTCATCCAGGCACCTTTGCATGATTTCTAGCCGAGGCATAAATGCCGGGGCTCCATTCTAAATATAAGCACGTTTTCAGGACTGTCAATATGACTGGGCCCAAAAAAGAAGGAGCAAGAGAAAATTTCCATTTTTTTCTAGATATTGGGCTTAATCTGGAAACAGAACACCATTAATAATCCCTCAGCTAAACAAGCCTAAAACCCTTATTTCAACTAAAAGTTGAGTACCGCCCCCGCGAAAGGCAAGGCTTAATATAGAAGCTTAGAGAGCGGCTGAAACAAAAGCTTATGGGACTTCACAGAAACAAGAGAGGAAAATTTCACTTTTTAATTAGTCTTTGTATTTTGGCTTTTAGCTTTTAGGTTTTGGCTTGTAGCTTTTGGGAGCTCAATAAATACGGCCAAAGCTTTCCCTAACATTTGCCTGCAAAACCTAAACATGAAAAAACCTCCGCCCCGGGGCTTTTGGGAGGAGGACGAATTTTCCATTAATGATAGCTAAATTTCGGGCTAAAATCCAGAAAACAGGGCCAAATGGCCATGGGTTCCAGGGAGCTCGCTCTGGAGCGAGCTCCCCTCCCCTTGGCCTTCTGACTTCCCAGGCTATTTTGGGGAAGATGGCCCCCTGATGGGGTGAAAGCGCTGGGGGGATCCCCAAATCCCCCCAGAGAGCTCAACATTAGCTCAAATTAAGTACATTATACCGTATTTTAATACATAAAAATAATTTAATCTAAATATGGATATATTTCCAAAAATGTATTTGAAAATCCGCCGCGCTCACATAACGGCGTTCAGATTTAAAATGCCAAATAAAACACTGTATTTAGTATATATTTAATGATTGACCCAATATGGAGTTGCTTTTCCCCAGCTATCTGGGCCGGGGCTTTTCCCAACAAGTCGGCAAAGGGCCCTCTGGCGGAACTTGGGCGACAAGGTGAGTTGAAAGGTACGTGAAAAGGCGCCTTCAAGGCTTTGAACTTAGGTGATTTTTATGCTAAAAAGGGGCTCCCTCGCTGGCTAAAAAGGCTAGATGCTAGCAAACTTGGCCAGTAACATGGCCAAAAGGGGCTTGTTAAGATAAAAAAGCCTAAAATTCATTGAAGTTTCTCCGCTTTTTTGCTATTGTTTTGTCCTTCAAAAGGGGCTCCCCCTTGGGGACGCGCCGGGCTCTTCTCCCCCGCCGCCGCCATGGAGACGCCCTAAAGTCCAAATTATAGACACTTAGGTTAGGTTCCAAGTCCACCTGAAAGGCAAGTAACATGTCCCGAGTCTGCGATATATGTGGGAAGGCCCCCCAGAACGGCCACAACGTGTCCCACGCCAACAACAAAACCAAAAAGGTCTGGCTCCCCAACCTCCAGACCGTGCGCCACGAGTCCAAGGGCACGGTGAAGAAGATCCGCGTCTGCACCAAGTGCATCAAACAGGGTCTCGTGAAAAAGCCAGCCCACCGTAACTACCAGCCTCAATCCTGAAATAAAGCGGGCCTGGGTTTAAGCATGTTCCTAAGCGCCCAGAGGGCGCAATA
>JAITJT010000135.1 GCA_031278795.1 Deltaproteobacteria bacterium
TTTTTCACCCTGTACTCAGTCCCCAATAGTTTTCTCTCCCTTATGCCCTATGCCTCCTTCTGGCCTTGCCTTGCATCAAAGCCCTATCTCTTTGTGGGAGTTGAAATTACAGCTCCCAAAAAAAAAATTTTTATTGACCTACATGGCCCAGAGGCTGAAAAATAAATTTTTTCCCATATTATCAAGGAGATATTCCACAAATGGAGAAATCACTCCACTAAAAAAATACTTGCCAGCTCTCCTTACCTATGGTATCTTTTTTATGAGTGGCAGACCTCGGCCTCTTTTGGGGCAATGTCTTAATAAATATTTGAGGCTGCCACTCATTTTTTATTTGCCTTCCATAGAGCTTTGTTTGGCCCAAACTTCACTCCCTCCGCGACCAGAAAGCCCTCGCATACACCCCGCTCTCCCATTGGTTTCCTTTACCTCCATAACATCCAAAACCAGCCATAAAAACCCAAATTTCTCTTGAAAAAGCCCAACAGATAATCCCTTCATAAAAGCCTATATTAAAAACCCTTACTCCACTGTGCCTTTTCATTTCAAAAGCTTGAAAATCAAAGCACACAAGCCTTGAATGTAAAACAGGCCGCGATCCCCGTAAGGCGCGGCCTGTAGTTTTGACGTGAGTATTGATGCAGCCGGTTTTACCCTGTGATTCCCCAATACCTAAAAAGGGTGCTCCCTTTTATGATTTGGTTAGATCCACAGACCTTGAGTAGCCGCTACTGCCCTTACCTTGACCCAGGATTAGAGTCTTTAGCTCATTGGCCGAGTTAGTGAGCGTCCCGGCCCTCTCGGAGAGGGTATTGGAGTTGTTCAGGGATTTCTGGGCCAAGTTGGAGTTGCGCTCCACGGTATGGTTTAGCTCCTGGAGGTTCTTGGTCACCAAGTTCACGGAATCCTTTTGCTCGTTGGAGGCCTGGGAGATTGTCTCCACGTATTTGGTGACATTCTGGGCCGACTCGCCTATGCGGTCAAAGCCTTCATTGAGGTGCCCGGCGTACTTCTCGCCCTCCCCGGCTCCCTTGTTCGCGACCGCCATGAGTCCGTCAGTCTGCTGGGCCGCCTCATTGGAGCGGATGGCTAGCGTTCTCACCTCGCCTGCGACCACCGCGAAGCCCTGGCCGGATTCCCCGGCCCTGGCCGCCTCCACCGAGGCGTTCAAGGCCAAAAGGTTGGTCTGGAAGGCAATGCCTTGCATGGTGTTTAAGATCTTGGTTATCTCGCTTATGGTGGTGGTTATGTTGTCCATAGCCTTCTTTACGGAACGCGCCGTGTTTCCGCCCTTCTCCACCTCCAGGGTGGTCTCGCGCATGGCGTCCTGGCAGAGCTTGGAGCTATCGCTACTGGCCTCTATCTTTCCGGCTATGTCGTTCATGGCGTCAGAGGTTCTGTTCAAGGAGTCCTGCTGCTCGCGGCTGTCATCGTCTAGTTCTCCGGCTATCTCGGAAGTTATCCTCGCGAGCTCGCTTATGCCGTAAGCCTCGTCGTCCAGTTTCCAGGCCAGGTCTATGAGCTTCTGGGTGGCCTTCCGCACAAAGAAACTAATCACTATTATGATGCACAATATCACCAGAAGGGAGGCGACAGTGGTTATCTGCACCTCTCTTAAGACTTCAGATTGGCTCTTAAGGAGCGAGTCCATGAGCCCCTGGGCCTTCAAGGCGTCCGCGTAAACTTCCTTCTGGGGCATAAGGACGGCAATGCCAAAGAGATTCAGCTCATTGTAGACTATGAGGCTGTACTCCTCTCCCTCGTAGGTGAGGTGGTCGATCTTAGCCTCACCCGCATTCATGCCTTCGGCCACGGAGAGAAGCTTGGTGCCAATGGTGGGTATCTCACTTATCTGGTGCAGCTTCACCAGGAATTCCCCCGCGTTCTCCGTGTCTGGCTGCTGGCCCGGGGCGAATTTGTCGAGACCCAAAGAGGAGAGCACTCCGTGGGTCTTCCAGGTGAAGGCTAATCCTAGGGAGTTGGAGCTCCTTTTACCCAGTTTGGCCAAGATGGAGCCCAGGCTATCTAGGGAGAGGTCCACGTAGACCACACCTATGGCCCTGCCCTTGTCATTAACCGGGGTAGTGGCCGAGACCAAAAGGGTCTTCGCGAGCGAGCTCAAATAGGGCTGGGTCCAATTGATGACCTCCGGGGCCTCTGTGTCGCGGTTGTGACCTGTCGGGATAGACTGGGTGTAGTAATCCCTGGAGGTCTCGTTTTTCACGAACTGCTGCTTCTGCTCCTCGGTTATGGAGGGGTCGTTGTGATCCTTTCCATCTATGTCCACGTCCGCCGAGTAGCCCAGGTGGTCACCTACCCGGTAGATGTAGGGCATGAAGTAGGGGTAGAACTTGGAGAAGCCCCCTTGCTCGTAAGTCATGCCAAAACCGAAGATGGAACTGGGAAGCTCCTTCAATGTGGACAGACAGTAGTCCTGGGTCTCCCTCACCGCGAAATCGGTGGCCTCCTGGCTCTGGGTCGCCGTGTGGGTCGCGGTCTGGAAATATTTCTTGCTCATGATGAGCATGTTCTGGGTGACCGCAATAAGCGAGGTGAGCTCGTTCATGTCCGACTTCAAGGCCTCAGCCGCGCTCTGCTCCACTTCCTGGGCTATGATGTCTATCAGATCCCCTACCAGCTTGCCGGACTGCTCCTTCATGTGGCTGTTTAACGAGTTGGTGAGACTCAAGGTCACAACTATCTGAGCGACAACCATGAGCGACACCAATCCCAGCATAAGCATAATTTTCAATCGGAATCCCATAAATAAACTCCCCCAAAACGAAAGGCGGAAATATATCCCGCGAACTTATCCGCCGCGCTTGAAAGATATATCTTTCAAAGCTTCCGGTGGAAAGGAAAAAATTTGTTCGTCTGCTTATTACTTTATGGACTTTTGTCCTTAAAACCTTTTGACACAATGGACTTTTGTCCTAAAACAATTTGTCAAAAAATTTACTTTCTAAAATAAAAGCCCCTTTTCAAGATTGAATCTTTGTTATTTTGCTTTTGAAAATAAAATCCTCAAAAAGTCAAATTGCAAAAGATACAGTCTAGAGCTAATTATTTTTTGGCATTTTGTCAAAACGCCCAAAAGGGAAAATGCCTCCCCTTAACGCGAGGGCTAATAAAGCGCCTTTTTTAAAGGACGCCGCCCTTTTAGTCATAAGGATATTATTTAAAAGCCAGGTAAAAATCTTTGATTAAACGCGGCTTTCATTATTATTGCACGTTATAAAAAATTTTGCATAATATATTGAATTAATGCTTTTAGATAAAAAAAATATTTTTACTTTCCGCTCTTAATTTTTTCTTTTACAAGATTACACTGTTTTCCAGAGCTAAACTTTGCGAATTTTTAACATCAACAAACCTTTATGGAGAGCTTCTCCAGAATTAGCGCTTTACCCTCCAAGCTATTTGATCGCTTCCAGCCGCTCTTGAAAAGCGAACTCCTGAAACAGGCATCTCGCCTTTTCAAACGTGTTTTTTAATCTTATTGATCTTATTGAGCTTATTGAGCTTTTTGATCTTATTGAGCTTTTTGAGCTTTTTAAGCTTTTTGAGCTTATTGGGCTTATTGAGCTTATTGGCTGCTTGGCTTATTACTTTTTGGAGGAATTTAGGTAATTTAAGGCGGGATTGGTAGGGTTTTTGGAGGGATTTACATATATATGGTGGGTTATTTACGGGGTTTAGGGGATTAGGGCTCAAGTGCCCTTGAAAGCTTTGCGCAAGCGTTCTAATGGGTCTTACATCTTGCGCAGCACGCTAATCTGCACATAAGTGACCTTGGGGTCGCTATCTGTCTTGAAGGGCGGCATGTCATTGATGGTGGATAAGAGATCCGCCTGGAGCTTCCGCCTCACGGTGGAGTCCGAGAGAAGCTGCGGGCCCCTGGCCTTGGTTATGCGGTAGATGAGATCCCTAATCTCCACCATATTAGTTCTAATGAGCTCACCGTCAGGGGTGTCGTGGTAATGGATGATGAAGTCTATCTGGGCCACGGCCCTGGCTCCGTCCTCGCCCTCCAGGGTCATCTTGAAGGGGGCCAGGGTGACCTCTCCCGGCTCCGGCTCCACGACCATGTCCAAGGGATCGGTAAGCACCAGCTCGGGCTCGGGCGGGGGTTCGCCTTTACTGAAGAATATATGGTAGAGCCCAAACAAGAGGAGGGCCACGCCCACTACCACCGGGACTATAAAGAACAAGAGCTTAAGTTTGGAGACCTTGCGCTGGGCCGGCGCCAAGAGGGGCTCCGGAGGAGGCGCTGGCTCCTCGAAATCTTCATGCTCCTCGGTTGCGGCCGGTGCCGGGGCCTCCACCACCAGGTGGGTGGAGTCCGGAGTGAGGTTCTCAGCCTCCTTTTTGGCCTGGTCGAATATGCCGTCCAGGTCCAGCTCCACCTTCTTGGGGAGCTGGGTGTCGGTTCCGTCCAAGAGACTCTCCAGGAACCTGGTCCTGTCGGCCCCACCTTCCCCGTCCACCACCTCATCCGCGCCCTTGCCGCTGGTCCCAAAGGCCACTCCCATCTCTTCCGGGAGAGGGGCCGCGCCCTGGGGGCTCTCCGCCTCAGATGGCTTCTCCGGGGTCACGGCCACCTTCTCGTCTGGCTCCTCATCCGGAATGCCCAGGGCGCTTAGGCCCCCTAAAGACGCGAAAGGATCCTCGTCGTCAAAATCGTCCGGCTCGTCTTCTGGCTCTTTAGGGCTAGCTTCCTCTTCGGCCACGTCCAGGGCCCCTGGGGCCGCCTTGGCTTGGGGTTCATCTTTAATATCCAGAGGGCCCTTGGTCTTCTCTGGCTCTGGAGTTAAAACATCCAAAGGCTCCGCGGGTGTTTGGTCCCAGCTGTCCTCCGCGCCCTTGGCGAAGGTGTCATCCGCCACCTGGGCCACGGTGTCGTCCGGGGTGTGGGTGGCGTCCCAGCTGTCAGCCGGGGCCTTCTTGGGAGAAGACGCGGCGGCTTGACCAAGGGGATGGTCGGAGTCTAGGTCGTCCAACTCGCTATCATCTATGTGGGAGATGGCGTTTCCAAAGTTATCGGTGGCATTCCCGGTCGTTAAGCCGTCGAAGTTGTCACCGTACTCCTCACTACCTTTAACAGGCCTGGGCGCCCGCACGTAGGTCTCTAAAATAGTCTTGCTCTCGGGCTTGGTGGAGCTCTTACGTATGGGAACGTTGGTGAAGGTCTCCAGGTCCTCATCCAGGATGGGTGGAGCCGCGGTCTTTGATCCATCCGTTTCCGTTGAGCCAACTGCTTCTGGGCTTTCCAAAGGTGAATCTTTAGCGCTTGGAGAGCTACTTTCTTTCGGGGTGCTTGATGCGGGAGTTGGCGAGGCTTGAGGCGTAGCCGCGGACGCGTCCGCGGCAGCATTTGCGGCCTTGATGGACTCCAAAGGCACCTCGTCCCAGGTGCTGTCAGGGTCCAGCGGGATGTCGTCCCAGTTGTCTATGGCGGGCGGTGCGCCCTTGTCCGGGGCCTCGGACATTTTTGTTTACTCCCAGCGCCCAGGGCGCTTAAGCGCCCTGGGGGCCTCCCTTGGCGTTACGCCTGGGTTTTCCCGAGGCCTTGCCCTTGGCGGGCGTCTCACTTTGGCCGCGGTGCTCAAAATAGCGGTTAATCTTTCCTCTTAGCCTTACGACGCTTTTGGTGTGGAGCTGGGAGATACGCGACTCGGTGTAGCTCATGACTTGGCCTATCTCCTTCATGGTGAGCTCCTCGTGGTAGTAGAGCGTCACCACCAGCCTCTCCTTGTCCGGAAGCTCGTCTATGGCATCCGCCAAGACGCGCCTTAGCTCCTCTTGGCTAAGGGCGGTGAGGGCGTTGGAGGCGTTCTCGTCTTCCAAGATCTCATAGATGTCCAAAGACTCACGCTCCCCGCTCTTGGATTCCATGCGAAAGGCCTCCAAATCCAGCATGTTGATGACGGATATCTCATCGAGGAGCTTTAGATAGGCCTTGAGCTCAATCCCCATGGCCTCGGCCGACTCCTCGTCCGAGGGGGGATGCCCCAGCTCCCGCTCCAGGCGGTGCCAGAGCTTATCCAGGTCGCTGGCCTTCTTGCGGACCGTCC
The DNA here is from genome assembly GCA_031278795.1 of Deltaproteobacteria bacterium. The sequence continues at coordinate 6,075 of JAITJT010000135.1, forward strand.
TCGGCACCCAGTCCAGGTTCCTAAGCTCATCCAACATGGATCCCTTGATCCTAAACTCGGCGTAGGTCTTAAAAAGTATCCCCCTGTCCGGCTCAAACTTCTCCACCGCGTCAATTAGACCTAAAACCCCAGAGCTCATAAGGTCGTCCTTGATGATATGCTCCGGAAGCCTTGAGGCTAGCCTATCGGCTAGGTACTTGATGAGCGGGGCGTACTTCTCCACGTACTCGGTGCGCTCCTCCATGGTGAGACCCTTCCAGCCTGGTTTGTCGCTGGTGGCCTTTCCGGAGCTCGTGTATGTGGGAGGGTTGCCGTTCATCAATTCACCATGAGGGAGCCCTGGTTAAGGCGGTCCAAAAAGAGGTTGAGCCCGCCTTGGGCGGCCGGGGGAGGCATCTTGGAGTTTAAGGTTCTCGCGGCCTCCAGTATCTTCCTGGATGCCTGGGTCTGGGGGAAGCTCTGAAAGAAGGGCTCCTGGCGCCTAACGGCCTCCGGAACCGAAGGATCCCTGGGGATCCAGCCCAAAAGCTCCAGAGATACGTCCACCAAAAAGTTTCCCGCCACGTCCGAGATGAGCCTAAAGACGTTCTTGGCGTCTTTTAAGTCCTCCACCATGTTGGCGAGCACGTAGAAGTTCTTTTGGTTGTGCTTGGTGGAAAGGGCCTTGATGAGCGCGTAGGCGTCCGTTATGCTGGTGGGCTCGTTGGTTATGACCACAATATGTTCCGGTGCCACTAGGTTAAAAAACACCACGTTCTGGCCAATACCAGCGGCCGTGTCTATGAGCATGAAGTCCGGAGCCTCTTTGAGGCCCTCAAAATCTGATAGCAGCCTACTCCTATCCTTGGGACTTATTTCCGATAGCTCCAAGATGCCCGAGGCCGCGGGGAGAATGGATATGCCGCCCGGGGCCTCGATTATTATGTCAGAAAGGGTTCTCTCGCCTTTGAGCCAATCAAATATGGTGTGCTTGGCGCTAATGCCAAGAAGTACATCCGTATTAGCCAAACCCAAGTCAGCGTCCCAGATGAGTACCTTCTTTTTAAGGGATGTGAGGGCATAGGCCAGGCCCAGGGTGAGGTTACTCTTCCCCACCCCGCCCTTGCCGCTGGAGACGGCCACGACCCTCACGGGCTTGTGGCCTTGGGCCTCTTTCGCGGGGGTGGATCTTGGTGGGGTTTTTGACATTGTTAGCCTCTTTATGTTTTTTTGCTTTATATTACTGAGCTAAGCCAAAGGTCAATAAGTTTGTCGGCCTTGGCCTCAATGAAGTCCTCCGGCGCCTTGTGCCCATTGGAAAAGTAGGCAAAAAGCGGGCCAAAAGATCTGATGAAATTGAAGACGTTTCCTAGAGTTTTGGTCTCATCGAGCTTGGTCAAGACCGTCCCCCACAACAGTGGTCCGCTATGGCTCTCATAAGAGCTACTCAAATCCTCAAACTTCATGGGAGCCGGTAGCACCAAGAGATTCACCGCCCCGCTCTCAGACAAGGCCTGGGTGAGCTCCACCCGCCTGGAACCCCCCTGGAAGTCCCTGGTGGAGGTATCCACCAGCACATGGTCATAGCTCCCAAAGAGGTCGCGAGCCTCCAAGAATTCCTTGCGGCTCTGGGAGACCTTAAGCCCCAGGCCCATTATACGCGCGAACTTGGTGAGCTGCTCGGCCGCCCCCAGCTTCAAGGTATCCAGGCTAATCAAGGCCACCTTCTTGCCCTTCTGCTTCAAAAACGCCGATAGCCTCATGATGGTGCTGCTCTTTCCGGCCCCGCTGGGCCCCATGGCGGAAAGTAGCCTAGGAACCGCCCTCTGGGGGCTTAGACACTTAACCATGGGCCGCACGGTACCTTTCAGCTGCTCCAGAAGAGTCCCTCCCCAGGCCTCCAGACTCTGGGCCGCCATCTCCACAAAATCCCTGGCGTTCTCCGCTGTCAAACCCGTCCCCAAGAGCCCCCTATAAAGCCTCACCAAGTCGCCCCTATCCCTCCACCTCTCAGATAACATCTGCCTGTGGGCCAGATCCAAGAGCATGGTTCTTATCTCCGCGAACCTGTCCTCCATCTCCAGCCTGAGAGTGCTAATCTCTTTCTCCAGCCCAAAGCTCTTGTCTTCCTTGTAGGCCCCCACCCCCCTTAGAGG
>JAITJT010000166.1 GCA_031278795.1 Deltaproteobacteria bacterium
CGTGCTCAACCCAGATGGAGTTGGCTTGGCTGCCGCTGGCCAGCACGCAAACTTTCATAGATGTTTTTTAGTTAACCACTTCGTCTTAAATTAGGAGTAATAGCTTGATAATACGGTAATTTTTTGTAATAAAAAATTTAATGATAAGCTCACTTGGGATTTGCTAACTAGTTAGCAAAAAACCCAGAGCTCTAACTTACAGAGCCAAAGACCTTAGAAAAAAGAAACAAAGATAAAATAATATTTTTGAAGTAATTTCTCACAAAATAGGAGAAGTACTTTGATAATACGGTAGATTCTCAGTCAAAAAACACTAGTGAAAAGGTAGCTTAAGAACGGTTTTGGGTAATCTTTGCCCCGAAACCCGTGGAACCAAAGGCCCCGTCTCCCCTTAGGGTGGGCGAGAGCTCTTCCCTCACCTCCAGCCTTGGCCTTTCCACCTTGATTATGACCAGCTGGGCCAGGCGGTCGCCCCGCTTAATCACCTGGGGAACGGCTCCCAGGTTCACCATGGCCATGAAGATCTCCCCTCGGTAGTCGCTGTCCACGGTCCCGGGGGTGTTGATGATGGTGAGGCCTTTTTTGAAGGCCACCCCGCTCCTGGGACGCACCTGCCCCTCATAACCATGGGGCACCGCCACCGCCCAGCCGGTGGGGATGAGCTTTATCTCGCCCGGGGCCATGGTGATGTCACTCTCCACCGCGGCGGAGAGGTCCAGACCCGAGGCCCAATCTGAGCCGTAGCCAGGAAGCGGCCAGCTCTCGTCAGGTGAGCACCTCTTGAATTCCAAAACACTGGTCTTATCATTAGTACTAGCGGCTGGTTTGAAGTCCCTGGTAGGCATAAAGTGTCACTCGTCTTTCAAAAACATCTAAAATTTTGAGGGAGGAAAAAATTGAAGCGCATCCTAAAACGGCAAAACCCCAGAAACAGGCTTTTCCCAAAACTTAAGCCTTCAGCGCCAAAAAATAAAAATGGCGCGCATATTATAAAACTCTATAATATTGCGGTTCTCTAAAAGTTACGTATGAGGGGTTGAGGGTGAAACGCAGGAAAATTGTCTAGAATTGGGGCTTTGAAGGTTAGATTATACCATTAAGAGTGAGGTCGAGTTCAATTTCTAGATATCGTAGCAAAAATCCGGGTGAAAAAACAAGATATTGAAATAGATATGTGAATTTTTTTTTGATCCAGCCGGATAAAAAAAATTTAATTACGCAAATATTATTAAATTAACATAAACAATCATAAAAAACATATCATATTAGCTAAAAATAAGATAATATAATTTTTCCATTTTGATTTGCCAATACCTTTCGAAATACTTCTTATTGGTGGCTCTTTCTTAGGGATTTATCGGCCTTTCATGGGCCCTCGGTGGGCTCTTTCACGCAAAATCCGTGGTCTTGATGGTGAAGGTCTTCTTGCAGTTTGTACACTGCGACAACCTCCCCTCCATTTCCGGGGTCACCGTGTAAGGGGCCTTACAGAAGGGGCAGTGGCTAATACTCTTCTGGTCCTTGGGCTCATCCTTCTTTAAGTCCCGCGGGGGCTCCTCTATTTTTTTTTTAGGGTTTTTGAGGCCTTTGGCTGGAGCTGAAGTCTCCGGCTCAAACTCCAGGACGTTTTTCCGGGAAGCGAGATCCGGACTAGCGGAGAGATCGGCCTTACTGACCTTTGGACCCTCCTTGGGCTTGGGGGCGTCCAGGTTCTGGATATCCCTCTCGTAGATGTCCATCTGCTCCAAAAGGGCCACTATGAACTCATCGTGATTCACCACGTATTCATAGACAAACTGCCCGGAGGAGCTGAAGATCTGGACGCTTCCGTATTTGAACAATCTTCCGAAGAATCCCGAGAAGCCTGAGACGTTGTTTATCTTGTTTAGGGGCGTTAGTAGGGTTCTCACCCTAAAGAGGCCAACCTTTCCGATGAGGCGCTTGTCCGTGAAGCCCAGTTCGGTTGAGAAATAAACGAAATAGTTCTGAAAGGCTGAGTAGACCAGGATGAAAGAGAGGATAAAGAGAAAGATCCTCACAATCTTCGGGGCCATGGGAATGGCCCCGAAGAGTGAGACTATGCTTCCGGTGAGACCCATGACCACAAAGGCCAAAAACAGCTGCAAGACAGCTGGAAAGAGGGAGAACCAGTGCTTTTTAGCCTCCAGGATCAAAGCCTCATTATTGTTCAGGTGAGAGATGACGTAAGATTTCATAGCTCCTCGTAAGGACTTGGGAGAAATTGTGGCCCTCTGGCCTAAGGCACTATAGAATTTTTCGCAATTTTTGGCTTTGATGGCCCAAAGTACGCCAAAGGCACTCACTTTGGCGCACGCGGCTTGTTTTAAGGAGTGAAAGGTGGACCTTTGGGAAAAATTTTATTATACTCGCCAGAAAGCACGGCGAATATTATCACAGAAACTTAGGTGAAATCAAAGCAAATGAGTAGAAATGGCACCCCTTAGGGCTTTTAAGAGGCCCCTTAGCCCCTCTCGCCCATGACTTTTCAGAGCCTTTCTCGCTTTATCAAACCCATAGAGAGCTTAGGCCCAATCACTCCAGTAACTCACAAGCGGATCTTTGAGGCCTTTGACTTAAAATTGAAATTATTGAATCAAAAGAAAATCTAGAAAATGGAAGCTCCTTAGCTTTGAAATGATCCTCTCCAAAAAATTTCTTGCCTGGTCTTTCTTTTTTTTGCCTGAGCCCCAAAAATATTTAAGCACATTTTTTTCATACATATTTGTGTTTTCCGGAAAAGATGCCGAAAACACTAAAAAAAATAAGCTTAGGCCTCACAAAAAAAATTTTACTTGTTAGGCTTTTTATTTTTCACATACAAGCTACAGATAAATTTAAAAAATTCTGCATAATAATGGTGAAAAACACTTTCTGAAAAAGTGACAATAAGCCAGGAATTTCAACAATTCTTGTTTTTTTCAATTTTACCAAATATTAGATATCAATAATATACAGAAAACTAAATTATACCAAGAATGACCAAATTAACGCTAATTTTACTCAAACGATAAAATTTGCCCCTCCTTAGTGAAAGTCAAAAAAGGTAAAAGCCAAGAAAATTATGCTTTTTATCCACTTTCCTAAGAGCCTGAACCTTTTTTTAAAAAAAATTTTATTGCAGGATTGAAAATTTTTTAAAATTTCCCCTTTCCCCTCTTTGTGAAATTTTCAAATGCCATAAGGATTTTCTTGACATCAAGCTCAAGAAAAAGTAAGCTTTGGCTAAGTGATTCATTGCTGCTATCATTAGTGAGAGTGGCTTATAAACTCTCGCAAGTCTTTTTTCAAAAAATTCGGAGAATTTTAATAAAGGCTTGTGCTCCCCGCCCCCCGGTGGGCCGGGATATAACAAAGGAAACTCCTTAGATTTCCCACTTCTTTTAAAAAAAATGTTCATCCCCACACCCCCCAAAAAAGATCACATCACAGCTACCCAGAATCCGCCCCTTTCCAGCCTAGAGGCCTCATTTATTGAAACCTTGGACAGCCTACCCATCGGAGTTGTGCTTCTCAGCCAAGAGGGAAAGATCCTGGACACCAACTCAAAAGCCGCTAAACACCTGGAGAGCACCCGGGATGACCTAAGAGGTGTCCCCCTTTCCCAGATCTGGCCCCAGACGGCCGCTGAGATCTCTTTGGCCCTCTCAGGCGGACGCCAGTCCATGGGCATGGTTCCCCATGAGCTGGACAACTGCTACATCCAGGTGAACGCCATGGAGAATGCTAGCGCGGGCGCCAGCATCTCCATCTTCGATCAATCGCTAAACAAAGAGGGCGCGGGTAAATGGCAATCTGACGATCCCTTGGCCATGTACTACAAGGAAATCTTCGACTATATCTCGGACGGGATCTCCATTGTGGACAACAAGGGCCGGATAATCTTCATGAACCCGGCCGCGGCCAAGCTGGTGGGCGTGAGCCAGGACGGCATCCAAGGCTCCACGGTCTCCTACTTCATGGAGAACAACGTCGCGAGCGACATAATCTCCTACGACGTACTGGCCACGGGTAAACCCGTGACCAGGCTGGTTCACTGCTTCAAGACCGGTAAGCACGTGCTCTTAACCGGTACCCCCATATTCAACAGCAAAGGCGAGGTCTACCTGGTCATAGTGAACGACAGGGACCTAACCGAGCTCCTGGAGCTCCAGACTAGCCTCCAGCAGCAGAAGCTCCTGGCCAGCCGCTTCAAGGACGAGCTCTCCGAGCTGAAGATGGCGGAACTGGCCGAGCGCGACGTGGTGGCCAAGAGCCCCACCATGATGAGGCGCATAGAGACGGCCGCCAAGCTGGCCCGCTACGACACCCACCAGATGCTCTTAACAGGGGAGACCGGGGTGGGAAAGGGACTCTTGGCCAAGTTCATTCACTCCAAATCCAAACGCGCCTCCGAGCCCTTCATCCACATAAACTGCACCTCACTTCCGGAGCAGCTCCTGGAGGCTGAGCTCTTTGGTTACGAGAAGGACGCCTTCCCCGGGGCGGGCCCGGAGGGCCGGGCCGGCCACTTCGAGGTGGCCTCCAAAGGAACGGTCTACCTAGAAGAGATAAGCGGCATGTCTCTTTCCCTGCAGACCAAGCTCTTGACCTTCCTGGAAACAAGATCCTTCAGACGCATAAACGGCCACCAGATCCTAAGCTCCGACTGCTCCGTAATCGCCGCCACCAACTATGACCTAAGGGAACTTTCCGAGAAAAAACTCTTCCGCATGGAGCTCTACTTAAGGCTAAACGTCTTTAGCCTCTCGCTTCCACCCTTGCGGCAAAGGAAGGACGACATTATGGAGCTCGCCAGGCGCGAGCTCATAAGCCTCAACCAGCGCTACAACCAGAAGATGGAGCTGGATCACCTGGCCCTCGAGGTTCTCTTAAACTACCCCTTCCCGGGTAACGTGCGGGAGCTCTTCAACTGCCTCCACCAGGCGGTGCTCCTCAGCGAGAAGCCCCAGATAGGGGACTTTCTCATGAGGCTTCTGGATCAGTCCGCCAAGAGGATCCAAATGGATCCCTCCGGAAAGGATCCAAGCCACGTGCAGCTCTATGACAACATAGCCGAGACCGAGAAGAAATCCCTGGAAAAGGCCCTGGATGCCTGCAAGAACACCAGGGAAATGGCCGCCTTCCTGGGCATCTCCCAGGCCGGTGTCTCGCGCAAGCTGAGGAAATACGGTCTGCCTCTTCCCAAAAACTCCCAAAACCTATTGAAGAGCTAAGTGCTGATACAAAAATTTCAATATTGAATCAAAGTTCATCTGGTGGCTTTCTAAGCCATATTGTTGATTCTTCCATGAAATTTTCCCACTCGTCTCTCAACTTTCCAAACATGGTCTTAATCTTGCCTTTAGTTTGGCTTTAGCTTAGGTCTTAGCAACCTCTTCCTAAAATCCAAGCTCCTCCAGCTTCCCAAGCATCACAGCTTCCCCAGCCCCTCCAAAACCCGCCAATCATCTGCGTTTTAACGCAAGATTAGCTACAGTAGCCTATCGCTTTAGGATAATCAAAATAAACCCACTCTTTCCCCAAGCTCCCTCCATACACTCCATCTAT
>JAITJT010000222.1 GCA_031278795.1 Deltaproteobacteria bacterium
GGACCCCAGGGGCGCCAAGCTGGTCATGGACATCTTCAAGGGAATGGCTAGGGAGAAAAACGTTTCCATCCTCATCTCCACCCACACCATGAGCCTGGCATCCAGGCTCTGCGACCGCATTGGCATCATATCCAAGGGCGTCTTGGCGGCCGAGGGACCCGAAGAGGAGCTCAAGGGCATGGCCGGGGTAAAGGAGGGGGACCTGGAGGATCTCTTCCTGGAGCTCACCACCGCCGAAAAAGACGAGACGCACCCGGATGCCTCTCTTTGAGGCTAATTATTAAAGGCGTTTTTTTTGGATGCTTCTTTTAATGAAGATATTTTACGCTAAATTTGTTCAGCGATGTTTTTGATTTAGATTGTTAAGGCATCTTTTTGAAATAGATTGTTAAGGCATCTTTTTTTTTTGAAGATCTTTTCCACTTGGAAGGAAAGACTCAAGGCTTATATGAAAGAGTTCCTCACGCTTCTCATGCCCTACCGCCTGGGTTTCATGAATTACCTCAAGGATCCAGGACCCGGTGGAAGGGTTAAGATCATCTCCCTCACCCTATTCACCGTGGCGCTGTGGGTGGCGCTTTTTTTGCTTTCCGTGAGGATGATCAGATCTTTTTACTCGGTGGAGGGATTTGGTGACATCCTGGCCCAGAAGACCTTTGCTCTCTTGTGGTTATCCGGGGTGGCGCTCCTGGTGTTCTCCTCTTTTATTACGTCTCTTTCTAGTTTTTATCTGGCTAGGGACCTCTCCCTCTTGATGGGAGCGCCTGTGGATAGGGAGTCGGTCTTTTGGGCGCGTTCCACCCAGAGCATCCTGGCTAGCGCCTGGATGCCCACGGCCTTCCTCTTTCCGGTATTCTTGGCCTTTGGCTACTCCTTTGGGGCCGGGTTTCTCTACTACCTCTTACTCATTCCCACGGCCGTTCCGGTCATGCTCATAGCCTGTTTCGTGAGCCAGACGGTGGTAATCCTTTTAGTGAACGTGCTTCCCGCCAGGCGCACCCGGGACGTTCTCTCCCTTCTGGGGCTCTTTGGTTTTGTCATCCTCTACATGATTTTTAGGCTCCTAAGGCCCGAGCAGCTGGTGAATCCAGATAGCTTCAGGACGGTCGCGGGTTATCTGGCGTCCCTCCAGACACCTAGCTCTCCTATGCTTCCCACCACCTGGGCCACGGATCTGCTCTGGCCCCTTCTGGGGGGAGTGAAGGGTGATTTTTCTCTCATATACCTGGCCCTCATCTGGGTGATGGCCATAGTGAGCGCTTTGGTATCCTCTTACGCGGCCCACTTCCTCTACTGGCAGGGCTACAACAAGAGCCAGGAAGGGGCGGGTCGCCAGAGGGCGGGTGGGCTATTGAACCTCGTGAGCGGGGCCTTCAGATTGATCAAGAGGCCCGAGTACCGGGCCCTGGCCATCAAGGACTTCAAGATATTTTTTAGGGATCACACCCAGTGGTCGCAGCTATTCTTGCTGGGCGCGCTCATGATCATCTATCTCTACAACTTCTCCGTCCTTAACCTCAAACGCTATCCCCTGCACGCCTTTTTTCTGGAAAACACCATAGCCTTCCTCAACGTGGGCCTGGTGGGGCTGGTGACGGCAACTTTGTCCTTGCGCTTCGCCTTTCCCTCCATATCCGCCGAGGGCTACTCCTATTGGATAATCCGCTCCTCACCCTTATCAGTTAAGGACTTCATCTTGGAGAAATTTTGCTTCTGGACGGTTCCTATACTTTTCGTGGCCCTGGTTCTTACCTTTCTCACCAACCGCTTCCTAGATGCCACCCCGGTGATGGCGGCCACGGCCTTCATACTCACTCTATTACTCACCCCAGGGCTAACGGCCCTGGGGGTGGGCTTGGGCTCCAGGTTTCCCCGCTTTGAGACTGAGAATTTGGCCCAGGTGCCCACCGGCTACGGTGGGCTCATCTTCATGGTCTCCTCCTCCATTTCGCTTATCTTAATCATTGGACTTTCCTCCTGGCCGGTGGTGAGGTATTTGCGTATACGCCGGGGCATGAGCATCTGGGGCCTCAAGGAGGGAATACTCATTCCTCTTTTAAGCCTTTTGGTCTTGGTCCTCTGCTTTCTACTAATAACCCGACCCATGCGCATGGGCCGCGAGTCCTTGGAGGTCTATGACGAGGACAAGGCCTTGGAAGCTGAGAGCTATGAGGAGGATCACTCGGATCTTAAGCTCAAGAAGTCCGGAAGCAGATAGTAGGAGTGCTAAGTTTTGCCGAATTTGGAAGATAGGGGTGTTGAAGATATTAAAGATGGAGGCCCAGACTCCAGGGAAACCAAAGAGGAAAAGAATCCCTCAAGTGATACTTTAGCTAAAGCTCACAAGCCAAGGGGCTTTTTTCTCAACTGGCCTCGTATACTTTCCTTTCTCATAAGCCTCTACTACAAGCTTGTGCGCTTCAAGTTTTTTGGAAACCTCCTATCCCCATCCGGGACACCCATGATCTACATAGTCTGGCACGCAGAGGAGGTGACCATGCTCCCCCGCTGCGGCTTCACCCAGGGAAACGTCATGGTGTCTCGTTCCCGGGACGGGGATATCTTAGCCGCGGTCATCAGCCGCTGGGGCTATAGAGTGAGTAGGGGATCCTCTAGCAAGGGGGCGGTGGCGGCCCTTAGATTACTTAGAGATGCCTTAAAGAGGGGGGAGAGCATAATACTCGCCGTGGACGGACCCAGAGGCCCCAGGCGTAAGGCTAAGCCTGGGGCCTTCTACCTTTCGCAAACCCTCAAGGTCCCCATCTGCCCGGTGGGCGTGGCCATTAGCCGCTTTTACACCTTTAAAAAGAGCTGGTCCCACTCCCGGCTTCCCCTTCCCTTGGCCAAGGTGGCCGGCGTCTTTGGGGAGCTCTACACCCCTTCTGAAAGTGATCTAACACTTACCCGAGAAGAGCAATGCCACAAGCTCGAGGAGCTTCTGGAGGCGGCCACTGAGGCCGCGAACAATAGGCTTAAAAATTGGAGCGCTTCTTGCACTTAAGACCTTCGAAAGACGGCAATCGCCGGAAATCCTTTAGGAAGGTTCCATATGCAAGCCCTGATTATCTCAGCCACCGTCGCCATCTGCCTGAGTCTGGCCATTCTAATTTTTCCAAGCGATCTTAAAGCCGGCCCCAATGTCCTGGACATCCAGGAGCTCAAAGGTCTGGGGCTCACGGATACAACCATAGAGGAGATCGTGACGGTCTCCCTGAGGCCCCGGGCCAGGAAACCCTTGGACGCGGATTTCATTAAACTCATGGCGGCCTATGGTGGAGACGGGCTCACCAGCGCCTATCTGGAGCTGGATAGCCTGACAGCGGCCTACCCCAACGCCCCCATCGGCCGGGACACCATCCAAAGGCTCATAGCCGCCAAGGTGGCCAAGGGCGAGATAATCGCCATGATTAGAAAGGCCATTGACAACACCAAAAAAGATGACTCGCAAATGGCGCCCTCCGCCGGAGAGGAGGATAGATCCTCCGGAATCTCCCTCCTTGCCGGAGCCGGGATGGCTGGAGCCGGACTTGCCTTGGGTGCCGGGGTATCCGAGCTAAATAGATCCGAAAGTGCTCAATCTCTCCCAGGAACTGCATCAAGCTCAAGCTATTCCGGACTAAGTGGTACCACCGCCCCTCCAGGCATATGGACACCCGAGGCTGAGGACTTTTCCGAGATTGATAGTCAAAATATCCCTCAGGCCAGGATCCTGGAGGCGGAGTCTCTGGAAACTAACGAGCCTCTTAGCCGTGATAGCCTTGAGGAAGAAAAACTTCCCAAACCTGTTAATGATTCCCTTAAGCAAATTGAAAGCGAAGAGCTTCCCGCGCTAAATGCGGAGCTTA
>JAITJT010000237.1 GCA_031278795.1 Deltaproteobacteria bacterium
TTGCCAAGATACCTTATCCCTTAAACAGCAAAGGATTTTTTTACGCTAATAAGCTGTTGTTCTTTTTCATATCCACAAGCGCTATACCGCTTTTGGATTTTTATTATTCATTATTAATCGCTTACTAGCTAAAGAACAAAACAAGCTTTCTTCATAGAAGCCAAAGAGCTTCGTCACTTTAGCGTCTCTCAAGAAACAAAAGATGCTCATCTTTCTAGTCAATCCAAAGATAGAAAAATCTTGAAGTGAACCCTAAACCCACATTTGCAAAACCGGATTCTCTGGGGCTTCATGGGCAAGAGCCCTCATTTTCCCTGAGGGCTGTGGAGGGGCAACAGCCCTCATTTTCCCTTGGGGCTGTGGAGGGGAAACAGCCCTCAGTATTCCTTAGGGCTGTGGAGGGAGTCCAAGGGTTAAGCGCAAAAAAGCCCGGGATAGGCTAAAAACCTATCCCAGGCTAATTTTTTGGGTTGGAGCCGCTAAAAGCCGATATCCGGCTTTAGTTTCGAGGGCGGGAGGTGTTTGGCCGACTCCAAAAGGGTCGAGAGGTCAAGCTTCTCCAAACCCCGTCTCACCACCTGCCTAGAGGCCTCCCTCACCACGTAGTTGCAGTCGGAGAGGGGTCTCCTCACCAGGAGGTCCACTATGGGTTCCACGTCCAGGTCGTCTTCCACCGGGCGTTTGGAGAGGATGTGGAGGAGAGCGGCCTTCACGTCTATCCTGTCCGGCAGATCCAGCTTGATTTTGTGGTCGAAGCGCCCCTGGCGCAAGAGGGCCGTGTCGATGAAGTCCAGAAGGTTGGTCATGGCTATGATGATGACCTTCTTGTCGATGGCGTCCGGGATGCGCCTCAGGAACTCAGCCACCTCCTCCACCTGGTGCTGCTGGGAGCTAGAGCTGGAGCGGTGGGCCATGTAGGCCTCCATCTCGTCCACGACGAGGATGGAGGGAGCGGCCCCTATGGCCTTGTCGAAAATGGCTGAGATCTTCTTGGAGGAGTCGTGGATATAGGGGCTGGCAACCGTGCCGGAGTTCACGAAAAAGGAGGGCAGATCCAAGAACTTCACCAGCTGGTCCACGGCGTAGGTCTTGCCGCAGCCCGGATGGCCGTGAAGGATGACGGCCGAGGGGTTGTCGATGCCCATCTTCTTGTACTTATCGGGCTCGTTTAGCACCTCCACTATGTGCTCGTTGAAAAAGGCCTCCAGCTCCCTACGGCCGGGTAGGCTGAAGTAGAGGGGCTTGGAGGGGTCCCTGTCCTTGTCCTTCTTTCTGGGAGGGGGAAGGGGCCTTTCCTTGGACTTGTAGAGAATCCTCTCCGTCTGGGGAGCTTTCTCCACAGCTTCCTTGGTCTCGGAGGGGTTGTCCTTCCTGGCGGAGCGGTAGAGCCTGCTCTCAGGTGAGAGTCCGGCCGACTGCAGGACCCTGGAGAGCTGCTCAGAGGAGAGCCATTTCACCAGATCCTTGAGCTTGACCCTGGAGTTTATCCTCTTGTGGGCCCCCTTGGTGAGCCAGGAGACCAAGAGGGTCTCGTCGTTTTTCAAGATAAAGCCCGGGGCCCTGTCCAAGGAGGACTCCAGATCCACCACGAAGGTGTTGTCATCGATTTCCGGGAAGAGATTGGTGAGAGTGGTCTTAGTGACCGAGTCAATGAGGCCCACGGTGGAGGCGTCGGGGATCCTGGGAACGGGCAGTATCTTCCTCAAAAGTGACGAGAAGATGCCGTTGGAGAAGTCCGAGCGCGGATCCAGCTCCCTAGACGCGCTTATGGCCATGGCCAGGGAGTAGGCTGTGGGGTAGTCATGCATTATATCCCCGTTCTTAATGGGGGAAAGAGTGTATCTTGCTGGGCTCAGAAAGTAATGATATAAAGCAGTGCCATTGTTTTTGATGGTATACACGGAGGATCTTTCGATGAACTTCCTGCGTATCCATGAATCCATGAGCACCGGACTGGTCACTAGAACCCTAGTCCCCCTGTCGTCCTGGAAAACCTGCCAAGATTTTCTAGCGAAGAGGAATGACGTGATCTCTCCGGTCTCTGGAAGTTTCACGCGGGGTTGAAGCCAGGGTGATATAGCCATGTAGTTCCTGCCTTAATTATATAAAACAGATGCCTTGGACGCTCCAAAACCATATTCCAGATTCTGGAGTATCAGCAAAACATACAGGGATTTTGGTTGGAAATGAATAGATAGAAAGTGAGAGAATACAAGATCTCAAATTGACTGCAAAAAGATTCTCCTTCTGCTATTGGGGCTTGGGGACGGCCTAGAGAGCCTTTGGCTTGAAGTCAGGCCAAGTCCTAGACCGAGATCAAGACAGGGGCAAACAAGCGTCCGCCCCACTGTAGTTAATATAATACATCCTCGCCAATTATGCAAGTGGTCTCTACATATAGATGCATAATACGCATTTTACGCTATTGTAGCCCTCCAGGGCCTCTTTTTCCAGAGCTTCAAGGCTGAATTCCCAGTTTAGGGGGGACCGTCCGCGAGCCCTCTCCTCATTCTGGGCTAAGCGAGAGGGAGCTCCCGTTAAGGCCTCTACCTTAAGCCCAATCCCGGGACAAAAAAAATGCATAAGGGCCAAAACCAAAAATCAACCTTACTCCCCGGGAGCCATAAATTTCAAGACTTTAGAGAGCCCCGGAGGGGCAAAGTTTCGTAGCCTCCAGGGTGTAGTCAAAACTTACCGGCCCCGCCCGCCCTGGGCGCTGGATTCGGAACCCAATGTTAAGAGATAGGAAACATTGCCAAAAAATTTTTCCTTATGAGTAGCTGTAGGGCTCTTTAGTAGGGCTCTCAGCGGAAAAGAGGGCGCTACCGGTCTCCAGGGCTAAAAAACGAGAGCCGCTCTTAAAAAAATAAGCCATCCTAGCAAGGTAAGCCCCCGGGCAGACCTTTGGGGAAAACCCAAAGGGAAACCCTTGAGGAGAGCTCGCTGGGGAAACCCTTGGGGAAAGCCCGCTGGGAAAACCCTTGGGGAAAGCTCGAAGGGCAAGCTCGCGGGGCAAAACTAGGGGCAGGCTCGCGGGGCAGGCTCGCGGGGCAAGCTCACTAGCCAGGAAAAAAATTGTTAGGAGAAGCCAGGAAAAAAAAATTTTTTTTGAAAAAGCATCATACAATATATATGCAAATATGCTAGAAGTAGCTCTAATATATGACAATACTGCTCCACAAGAGCCTTCATCAACAAACAGCTTACTAGCTCTAACGCAGATAAGCCTTTGAGAAGGGGATGGGGCTCTTTTACGCCAAAACAAGGGAGAGCTTCAGAGGGAATAATATGGGGGCTTAAAAATCACTAAAACCCGCGCTCAGCTCGCAAAGGTGGCGGCTCGTTCTTTGTTAAATTATTAACTCTTGAAACAACAACACAAGACTTAATTATTTTCTCTTCTATAAAAAAATTGCATGCTTTAATAATTTTCTCTTTGTGCAAAATCTTTTTGGCTATTTTATTCACTTTTCCTTGACACTCAAAAAGGAAGACCCTATAATTTATTGGAGATTACAAGATTTCGACAAGCTTTTTCGCAATTTGTCCCTCGCAAACTTGAATGATTGAAAAGTATTTTTTCTCTTCTTTTTTTGCTGTAAACCTTAGTTCAAGACGTATTTGCATCATAATTTCGCCCCCCTATTAAATTCCAGTGCTTCTATGGAAACACTAAATATTTAAATTTTATCTAATATAATTTTACCTCAAGCTTCTTGACTATTTTATCAATTAGCTTTTCGTGAATTTTTGTTGTTGAGTACGCGCAAATATTATAAATCTGTCGCACGCAAGTTTTTATTAATCACTTTCTTGTAGATTATACTACCAACCATCTTATTCCTCAGCTAAGCGGAAAACCGCAGGCTTTAGGTTTCGGCCTAAAGCCTTTTTTTATTTCTGTTTAAGGAGTTTGAAAATGAATAAACTTTTTATTTCTAGCTTTATAACTTTAGTCATCGCCATGATGGTAGCCCTACTACCCAATAACTCAGAGGCCGCGGGGGAACTTGACGCCATAAAAGCCGCGGGAAAGATTAGATTTGCGGTCTTCGCGGATAAACCACCCTTTGGTTTCGTGGATGAAAACGGCGACAACCAAGGCTATGACATCTATCTGGCGCACCAGCTGGCCAAAGATCTCTTAGGAGACCCCAACAAGCTCGAGTTCGTGCTAATCGAGGCAGCCAGCCGCATAGAGGTGCTCACGGCCGACAAAGCCGATATCACGCTAGCCAACTTCACCGTCACCCCGGAGAGAGCCGAGCAGGTGGATTTCGCGAAACCCTACATGAAGGTGGCCCTCGGCGTGGCCTCCCCCGAGAAGGCGCCCATCACGGATATCAAGCAGCTGGAAGGAAAGACCTTGATTGTCAACAAAGGTACAACAGCTGATAGCTATTTCAGCAAAAACCATCCAGAGATCAATCTAGTCAAGTACGATCAAAACACCGAGGCCTTCAACGCCTTGAGGGACGGCCGCGGGGCGGCCATCTCCCACGACAACACCTTGCTCTTCGCCTGGGTAAGCGAAAATCCTGGATTCGTGACCGGCATAAGCCTCCTGGGTGACGAGGATCTGATAGCCCCGGCCGTAAAGAAAAACAGCCCCGAGCTCTTAACCTGGTTAAACGATGAGATCACCAAACTCACCAAGGAGGGATTCTTCGACAAGGACTATGAGGCCACCCTCAAGCCGGTCTACGGCGACACCGTGGATCCCAAGTCAGTGGTGGTGAGTAGCTCAGAACTAGATGCCCTAAGTAAGTAAACAAAGAGGCTAACACTTCCTTGCCAAACCCCTCCCCTCGGAGACTCTAGCTTATACATTGATTCGCTTTTAAAGCATAGGCTCCAGTTTAAACATTCCCTTACTTTTATTTATAACTTAAGGCTTTTAAGTGGATTAAGCATTAACGCCGCTGCTCTCTAAGGTAGGGTAGCACAGCTCCACACCCCTTTAGCGCTTTTTATGAGTGGAACAAAACTTAAGAATTTATTTTTTAGTTATAGGCTAAAAACAAAACACCTTAAAAACTTAAAGCTTTAATAGCTTAGAAAAGTAAATCCTTAAAAGCTGGAAAGCGCTAAAGGGGAAGCTGGGGCACAGAAAAAAAGGGGAACACTACATGGACATAGCCTTTACCCTCAAGGTTCTTCCTCTCTTTGGCGCGGCCACCTGGCTTACGCTGACACTCTCTTTTTTCGGGGTGCTCTTCGCCATCATCTTGGGAACTCTCTGCGCCATCGTCACCTATTACCAAATCCCGGTTCTCAAAAGGATTGTGGGTGCCTACATAGAGCTCGCCCGCAACACCCCTCTCATGATCCAGCTCTTCTTCCTCTATTTCGCCCTACCCAAGCTGGGCATTCTCCTCTCCGGTAAGACCTGCGCCATCCTGGGGCTAACCTTCTTAGGTGGCGCCTATATGGCCGAGGCCATTCGCTCGGGCCTAAGCGCCGTGGGGAGAACCCAAATTGAAACTGGCATGAGCCTAGGTTTCGGGAGGATTAAGCTATTGCGCTATATAATCATGCCCCAGGCCATAGCGGTGGCCCTTCCCGTCATAAGCGCCACCACCATCTTTCTCATGAAAGAGACCTCTGTGGTTAGTATAGTGGCCCTTCCGGATCTTTTGTATCTGGCCAAGGATTTATTAAAGGAAGGGCACAGCTTTGAATCCAA
>JAITJT010000240.1 GCA_031278795.1 Deltaproteobacteria bacterium
GTCCCCTCTCTGGGCACCTGTTACCCATCACTTTAGCCTAGAATAATTGCAAGTTAGCTCTAAGCGCAAAGTTAAAATGTCCACAAAGGCATCTGGAATCTTAAAAGGACAGAGTTGGCCTAAGCGCAAAGTAGAAATGTCCCCTCTCTGGGCACCTGTTACCCATCACTTTAGCCTAGAATAATTGCAACTTAGCTCTAAGCGCAAAGTTGAAATGTCCACAAGGCCAGCTGGAGGCTCAAAAGGCCCAAACGGACCTAAGCGCAAAGTAGAAATGTCCCCTCTCTGGGGACCTGTTACCCATCCCTTTAGCCTAGAATAATTGCAACTTAGCTCTAAGCGCAAAGTTGAAATGTCCACAAGGCCAGATGGAGGCTCAAAAGAACGGAGTGTCCCTAAGCGCAAAGTAGAAATGTCCCCTCTCTTGGCACATGTGACCCTCTCTATAGCAATAAATAATTGCAACATAGCTCTAAGCGCAAAGTAGAACTGTCCTACTTTAGGAATATCAAAATGACTATATCTCTAAGAATTTAACCCGAAAATATATTTCAGAGGAAGTTTAAAAATATCCTACATTAACAACAAAAAATTTTTAACAATCAAATAAATAACACAATCAAAGTGTTCGACTGAAACAACATTAAAACGTCCAGGAATCAAGTTCCACCAAATGGAAAGGGCGTGTTGCTCCAAAATCGGATTAATACGCCCCACAGGCTGAATAGAAGATCTTACACAAATAACATATATTATACCTTAGCACCAAAATCAATATATTTATATATGATAAAGTGAATATTTACATGATAATTAGATACAATAATCGATATCAAAATTTCTAGCAATCCACTATTGAAATAAAAAACGTTTTTAGTTATACTTCCTATCTATTCTGAGGCAAGTTCGCTTGTTCTCTAGCCGCTTTCCGCCTTTTACTCTCTGTGCCAGAACAAAAGTATTATTTAGCTTTTGCCCTAAATATTGTGCCTTTGCACAATTAATCAAATGGTACAGCAGATTTCACAGTCTAGGGCCAATAGCTCAATGGTAGAGCCCCCGGCTCATAACCGGTCGGTTCCAGGTTCGAGTCCTGGTTGGCCCACCACCCTCCTTCCTCTCCTAAAAAGTATCCAAAAAAATAAAGTTTCAACATTATCACAATATTTTTGCGTCTAAATTTGTGCTGAAATCCCCTAAATCAAGCATTTATTAAAGTAACAGACGAAAAAGAATAATTCTTCTCCCCAACTCTCCGATATGGAAAAGAGCTGTTTTAAAAAAACTTTTTACGGAAAAGCTGTCCTTTGTAACTCAGATAACCTATAAACAACAACTTTTTTTAGCGTCTTTCTCTCAATTTAAATTATCTTGAAACCTAGAAACCATATGACTTTTATTGTGTCTGAGCACCTGTATTGGTCAAACTAATTGATATGTTCAATATTGCAAAAAAGATGGAAAAAATCATACATGACAACTTATTTCACAAACTTATGATAAAGTAAATTTGCGAATATAATAACGATAAATACAATGATTTATAAGAAAATAATTAGTTATAAAACAAATTTCCTTTACTAATGATCATCTCTATCTTTCCTGTGAATATGCTACGGTTTATGAGGTTGAACTTATTCTATGCCTGATTTCGACAACTAGCGAGCCGTCCTGGCCGTAACTTAGACTTACTTGGAGTGTAAGAATATTCGAAAGTGAATGAACCCAGGACGGAATGTGGGGCATTTGAACGTAAGGCTCTCAGAGGGAGTTGTTTCCAAAAAGATGAACACTGCCTTTTTAGGCATAAATGATGCCTCATTTTGCTTGGCATCTTCAATATCAAAAAAATCAGCCCCGGGAGTGATCTCTTTTGGGGTTAAGGGCGCGGGCTCCATCACACTATCTTTAAGAGAGCAACTGCCAAGATTCGCGAGCATCTTTTGAATCATGGGAATCACGCCACCTGCGCCCTCCTCTGTCTCGCAAATCAAAAATCACCTTGCCAGGAGCGCTCCATATGAGGCTCCAGCCAAAGGGCTTCCCACCAGAATCTTAATACCTGTTAGCTCCTCGGCAATATGTTTTCCCCTCGCCTGGACTAAGGGCAAGTCTTCCTCACCGTCTATGAGAAGAGCAACATTTCCCACCGCCAGACTGTTTTTCCTATCAAAACTATAGACCATTATTTCATTGGCCGCGAGAGGCGTAGACAAGCGTAGTTGGGAATCCAGGAACACAATGTAATTTATAGGGTAAATGCAGGGCATTTTATTTGGTAGCTTCCCTTAAGATCATAGTAGTTTTAACTAAATGGCTCATTGTTTTCTCCATATATATGTTTTCTCCATTTTACAGCTGGATTTGAATGCTCCCAACAATAATCGCTTTTTCGTGTTATTTTTCCGAAACTGCTTGTAGGTGTGGTGTTACCCAGGTGGAGGCGCAGGGCCTCCACCAGCATCTCATACTCAATGGAGGCTAGGCGAGCCTCCATGGAAGCGCCGGCGTTTCTCTCTTTCGCTCCCAGTTCCCTTGAGGCCAGGGTTAAATAGTGTGCGTGGAGAATGTTGTCGTCACAGAAGGTGGCCGCCCGGTGGATTACGTTTTACAGTTCCCTCACGTTTCCCTGCCGTGGAAAAGGATGGCAAGGCGGGCCTCCACAGATAAAAAAAGGCCTCAGCTTTCCTTCAAGTCAACTCTTTGCAATTGTTGAGAGGGTTTAATATTACTAATGTCACCTTAAAATTACTCCGCGCCCATTTATTTCCATGCTTTTGCGCGATCGAAATCTATATCTTCCCTGATTTTCAGCTTCATGCCCGCTAGCCTAAGACCAATATCCAAGGCCCCGCTCTAGAAAACAGAGAAATGACGTCTCTTTTGAAGAAAAATCAAATTGTTTTTTCTAGAGAGTAAAAATGATCCTCGCGGGCTCAACTCTACTAAGCATTTCTCAAAATTTAAAATAATCCTTTCTGGAAATTTTTGAGCCAAGCCTTTCTGGAAACCCTTGCGCATATATAACCCAAGCATATTGAGAATATAATAATCATTAAATGTACTTAGATTATTTACAATATAATTATCTTGTATTTAGCATTATTTCTTATTTCTAGCAATATTTAATCTAAATATTTAACTTATATTCAGTTTATTAGCCCTTTGAACGGTTAAAAATTGAATTTCTTCAGCCCCGCTCTTCTTCCGGGGACCAAAACAATAGCTTTCTAAACTCCTTTCATCTCTTAAAAAAAGAAGGGGATGCCCACCTAGGCATGTTTCCCCTCAAGAAAAACTCTGGAAAAAGGATTCATATTGTGGTAGGATTCTCGAAATCTGCTTCCAGCGTAGCTGGAGCTAGATAACATAGGCTTCAGAATCCTTTATGGAAACTAGGCCTACAAGAGAGTCCTAAGACTCTTGTTCTGTCTCAATAAAAGTAATTAGTACGTAAAATCAACGACTTATAGGCTGTTTGATTCTCAAAAGCGGCCTTTTCTCTTCCATAAGTGGAAAAATGAACGAGTTATTGCGAGCTACACAAGAAAAGACACCCCAATACCGAAAGGCACCCCTCCCAGCACCTGTCCAGGGGTCCACAACAAGAGGAGCAATAAACTTACCCTACCACGCGAAAGCCCCAAAAAGACGCTCCAGAACCTTATAAACGCCCATCCCCTGGGCGTTTACTGTTTTTAGAGGCCTCCAAGGTCAATGGGGCTTTCCAGATTTTGATTGTCAACACTTAGAGAAGCCTTTAGTCGTTATCCATGAAACATAAGTCTAATCTCATCTTTGGTTCCTTATGCGCGTCTTAGACATCTTAAAAATCCTGGATAAACTCGCCCCCTTCTCCCTGGCCCTGGACTGGGACAACTCCGGACTGCAGGTGGGTGACCTGGAAAGCGAGGTCAAAAAGCTCGCAGTATGCCTGGATCCCACCTTGAAAGTGATGGAGGAGGCCCTTAAACAGGGGGCTAAACTCCTTGTCTCCCACCATCCCCTCATCTTTAAACCCCTAAAACACATATCCATAAACGACAAATCAACTGAAGCATTAATCTTTGCCCTAAAAAACGAGCTAACGGTGGTATCCGCCCACACAAACTATGACGCGTCCGGCATGTCCCAGGCCCTGGCGGATATTTTGGAACTAAAGGTGGAA
The DNA here is from genome assembly GCA_031278795.1 of Deltaproteobacteria bacterium. The sequence continues at coordinate 4,169 of JAITJT010000240.1, forward strand.
GGATTTTTAGAGCGCGCGCCCTTAAACTACCTCAAAGTAGTGGTCTTTGTGCCCCCGGAGAGCGCGGATGCCCTCATGGAGGGAATATTTCAAGCCGGGGCCGGAATCATAGGTAACTACTCCAAGTGCTCCTTCCAGCTGGAGGGAAAGGGAAGCTTCTTAGGGGACGCCCTCACCAACCCGGCCGTGGGGAAATCCGGGAACCTCGAGGTGACCCCGGAGCTCCGCGTGGAGGCGGTGCTAGCGCCTCAACTAAGGGATAAGGTAGCTAGCGCCATTATTAAAAACCACCCCTATGAGGAGCCGGCATACGACTTTTACGAGGCCCAGTCCCCTGGAAAATACGGTTTCGGGGCCTTAGGCCTTTGGGATCCCCCAAGGGAGCCCCTGGAGTTCATAGCCGAAAGGCTAAAGCTTTCGGCCCTTCCCACAGCCGGGCCTATTCCCCCAAAGGTAAAAAGGGTCGCCCTCATGCCGGGTTCCGGAGGCTCCTATGTGACGGCCGCCAAAAATGCCGGAGCCGAGCTACTCGTAACCGGCGACCTCAGCCACCACCAGGCCCTCACGGCAGCCGACTTGGGGCTGGGAGTTATATCTGCCGGGCACTTCGAGACGGAGAACCCTGGCATGCTCGCTCTTTCCCAGAGCTTGAAGAGGATCCTGGAACCAGGTGTTCCGGTCACCTTCATAGCCGGGGAAGAATCGATTAAGATCTGGACAAATTACAGCTAGTAAAAGCTCTTTTCTAGTATTTATTTCACGCGTAGGTAAGGAGATAGTGATGGAGAGTACAATAGTCAAATATCTAGAGATTCAAAAGATAGACTCGGAAGCCGGGGCGCTGATCAAGGTCATTGGCGAGATCCCCGTAAAGATACAGAAGATAGTCGACTCCATAACGGGTATGGAGACCGAGCTCGCAGAGCTAAAGACGGAGATCGAAAAAACCCGCGAGCGCATAAGCATCTCCGAGACGGATCTTAAAAAGCTCAAGGAGCTTAACGAGAACAACATCATAAGGGGAAAGAAGTCCCGCAACCAGCGGGAATACAAGGCCTTCGAAAAGGATGCCAAGACCATAGAGACGAAAACCAAGGAGACGGAGGATAAATACCTAAGCGAGATGGCTACGCTTGCTACCCTAGAAGAGAAGCTGAGTGAGCTGGAAGCCGCCTTCCCGGATAAGGAGAGTGAGCTCCTCCGCGAGAAGGGCCTCCTGGAAGAAGAGATACAGAAGGCCAACCAAGCCATAGACCAAAGCGAGATGGACAAGGGCAAGATCTACGAGAGCATCTCCCCGGAAAACGTAATCAAATACAAAAAGGCCTCCGAGGGTCGTCCGGGGCGCGCCCTGGCCGCCGTGGAGAACAGCACCTGCCTGGCCTGCCACATGAACATCCCGCCCCAGCTCTACAACGAGCTCCACAGAAACGACAAGATAATGCTGTGCCCCCACTGCCACCGCATCATGTACATCAGGAAAAACCCGGCCTACGGCTACGTCCCGGACGAGGAGCCCAAGGCGGAAGAGAGCAAGCCCAAGAGGAAGGGGCGCAGGCCCAAAAAAGACCTGGAGCAGGACAACGCCGCCTACTAAAGGCGGCGAGCCTCCTCAAGAGACTTCTTTCTCAAAATAAAGATCTTTTTGGCGCGCGCATTTCCTTGACGCCAGGCGCAACCCTAGCCCAAAAGCTCGCAAATAAACACAGCGCACATTGCGGAAAACGCGCTATAAGCCTTAGCTCATAAGAATATTTGCGCACTAAATTTTTGCTAGAGATGACACG
>JAITJT010000161.1 GCA_031278795.1 Deltaproteobacteria bacterium
GGGGCTTTACCTCGAAAGCCTAAGTCCCCTCCCCTTTATCACTCCCTTTCACCACTCCCTTTTATGACCCTTCCTTACTCACTCCCCATTAATGATAAGCGCAACTCTCTTTTTAACCCTGAAGCCCTTAAAAATACTTGATAAAAAGGGAAATGAGTGTTATTATTTATAAGGTTCGCGCGCTGAACTGCCAATAAATTGGTTTTTGGATATGCGATAAAATGGAATATCTGATTTTTAGCTTTCCACAGCCAGGAAAGATTCACGCGCACCTTAAAGATGCCTTAATGATCCCTCTCAAGTTTTTTCACCTTGGAAAAATCGCACACGGCCTTTCCATTTTTTTTAGGCTTATAAAATGATTCCAGTGCTCTATTCAGATGTAGATCTATGCGTGGGCTGCAACAAATGCCTTAGGGTTTGCCCGGCCCCAGGGGCTAATGTTGTGGGGCAAGATCCGTCAGGACGCACGACGGTATCCATGAACCACAGGAAGTGCATAAACTGCGGAGCCTGTGTCTTAGTGTGTGGCCAAGGGGTTAGGAGATACCAAGACGATCTGGTGAGGCTACTGAATAATCTCAAAATGGGAAGCGAGGTCTCACTCATAGTGGAGGGCCACGTCCTTTCCAACTTCCCCCACTATAAGAATCTATTTCGCTATCTTAAGCACTTGGGTGTTAAGAAGATCTACGACGGATCCCTGGGGCTGGAACTCTTCGCCTGGGCCCACCTCAGGTATTTCGAGAAGTACCGCCCATTCTCCCTCATAAGCTCCCGCTGCCCGGTGGTGGTTGGCTACTGCCAGAAACACCTTCCGGAGCTCCTCCCCAGGCTCTCCCCCATAGTGGGGCCCGCCGTGGCCCAGGCCATCTACCTGCGCGAGCATCTAAACATAAGTGGTTCCATAGCCTTCCTGGGGGCCTGCCCGGTGGCGAGCGCGAGCTCCAAGCGCCAAGGTGGCCCGGACTACGTGCTGAGCTTCCAAAGGCTAATCGAGCACCTCAGCAAAAACCAGGTGGATCTGGGGCTCTTTGGGGAGGACCCGGAGCTTGACCAAGACGAGGAGCTGATACTTCCTTACAATCTCACCCTCAAAAAGGCCATCAAGACCTTTTTGGATAACAATATAAGAGTGGACTCCGCCAAGGGCCCGGAGAGCATGGAGCTCTTGCGCGAGTACGCCAAGAGCCCGGTGGAGCACCTGGCCCCGGTCTTTGAGCCCCTCTTCTGCCGCCACGGCTGCGCCATGGGCATGGGAAAGGCACCGGATAACTCTTTTTTCAAATCCAGGGCCTTACTTGAGGACAGGAAGCGCAGTTACGGGGAGGCCCAGGCCATAGAGCATATGGAGCAAAGCTTCAAGGATTTCGACATCTTACTGCGCCTGGAGCTCTTCACCCAGACCCTGTCTCCCCAAGGGCAGATTGGGGAGAGCGTCTCGGAAGAGGAACTGGAGCGCTCCTTCCAGCTTCTGGGAAAGGCCCCGGGGAACGACAGGCAAGTAGACTGCGGCTACTGCGGAAACGAGACTTGTAAAGCCATGGCCATGGGTATTGCCTTAAAAAACAACGTTCCGGAAAACTGCGTCGCGCGCATGAAGGTCCTCAACGCCTACATGGAGAGCAAAAACCAAAGCTATTTGGAGCTCATCCAGAACGTCTCCGAGTATCTGCTCCTAAGTATGGGGGACGACTTTAACTCCAACGTGGAGCACGCCCTCATGGCCCTGTGCTACTCCATGGACGCCTTCTCCGCGTCTCTGTGGAAGAACGTCTACGACAGCGAGGAGAAACCCGTGTGCCAGTGCATGGTCACCTATCCCTCCAAGCTTGTTAACAAGAACCTCATAAGCGTGACCTTAGACGATCCCAAGGGCTGGCTGGACGCCCTCATGGACGGTAACAGCGTAATGCGCCTCAAGAGTAACATGACCCGAGCCGAGCAGAGGAAGTTTTTGGGCCGCAACGTGAACACCATACTCATGACCCCAATTATCGCCCACGGGGACTTCTGGGGCTTCATGGCGCTTTTGAAAGAAGAGGAGAAGATCTTTAGCCAGGAAGACATTGCGGTCATCTCCATATGTAGTAACATCTTGGCATCGTCACTTATAAACCAGAACCTTCAGGGGAGCTTCCTGGACGACAACTTTAGCCTCATGTAAAACTTAATTTATCTTTAGATGCCTTACGCTAAAGACAATCCAAGAGGCGTTGGCTAGAAATGCATTTATATTTAGTCCATCTCTGAATCTATGCCCTTTTTCCTTTCATCTATTAGATCTATTATGGGTTGAATGTAATCGTCCGGCACAATCCCCTCCACAATCTTTACTCTTGCTTCCACTTCTACAATCTTACCTAGCTTTTGTTGCAGATCATTAAATTTTAGTTCCACTTTGACAATTATACCAGATGATCCTGTTGCGGAGCTGAATTCGATATTGAACCTATCCACGTCGCTCTTTCCTAAAATGAGCTCAGCCGTTAGAAAATAATCGAAATTACCCGCCCTGAATTCATTACATAGGTAATGCAAATACTCCGGATCACTAGGAGCCGCCACAACGGCGCCATAACCGCGATCCCACATGTATATTGTCTTCGAATCCTCCGCGAAAGGCGATTTGCCTATCTCCCTACTGCAGCAGCTGATAATACACATATATATTACGAACTCAACAAACCACACCAGTTTGAGAAAGAAGCCTCCATAGTTTTTGCCAATCAAGAGACGGAAGTGGTCCGTGTCGGCCGCCAAATCCATGATGCGGACAACCTCAGAAAAATTCCAGAAATACGAAAAAACATTTGCCTCCGTGTACAAGGCGCACCAGAACGCCCAGTGCGCGAAGTAGCCATAACCGGAAGCCAGGAGGCAAACAAAAGCCATGATATTAGGGGATCTTATGTGGATATATTCGCTAATGTAAGAAATGGCCCGCGTCATAAAGTACATCAAAAGCGCGAATGGTATAAGGTTTAAGATTTTAACTGGCATGACATAACAGATAAGCGCGTACAAAATGCCACCGGCCGTGGCGGCGATGGCAGTTGTCAAGAGCATGAGGAAGAAGGATGTAAAGGTCCATTTTCCCGATGGCGTGTAGGGGATGGGCACATAACTGGTATGGGCGAGGTTTTTTTCAAAGCGGGGATCGCGGGAGCTGTTATCCATGACTTTGTGAACTCGTATGCTCTCACTTTTTTTCTTGATTCTCTTTACACCGTCAGCTAAGAAGAAGGAGACTTCATTTGGCAGCTCATTTACTTTTTTCATTTTCACGGTAAGCAAAGGCGCTCCGCATACCTCGCAGTTATCTCTATCGTCCGAATTAAGCTTTCCGCATTTTTCACAAAATTTCACTTTTAAGATCATATTTTCTCCCTAACTTGCCAAAAGGTGGCTCTTACTCCCCTACCTCTGTTATTTCCAGAATTTTTCAAAAAACATGGGAATTTATTTTCGCGGCCGCCTGGCCGTTAACCCAGAAAGCGCCCAAAACGAAAATCTTCCAAAATAGTTAAAACACAAGAGGGAGGGATTTTCAAGAGTGAAAACCCTCCCCCATAGACCCCAAGATTAAATCTACGTGGACTCTATATATAGTGGCAACCTCTACATGCCCACAATATAAAGGCAGCTTTCGCCAGATCTGGGGGAAACGCCAGCTTAGGTATAATTAGAGCGCGCCCCCGCGCGCTTAGGCTGCGCGCTCACATTTATCCAACAAATATGAAATATAATTTCTATATATGCTAGAAATTTGCCATTCCAGCCTCGTTAAATCAATGGAAACTAAGGACGAAAAGCGCTAATACAAATATCTCCCCCAAAGGCGGCTTTAGGCCTCAGAGGGCGCCCGCGGCCTTCAATTTAGAAATTTGTCACCAGTTTGATTAAATTTCTAGAAGAACTCTTTTCCCAAAAGC
>JAITJT010000300.1 GCA_031278795.1 Deltaproteobacteria bacterium
GACCAAGCTTAAGGTGATGCTAAAGAGAAGGGCCAAGAAGCCTAAGGACTCTTTGCTCTTGTCTTTTCCTTTAGTATCTGTTCTTAGTGTATTAGCCTCCTTAAGCTCACTTAGCTTAGAACCATTCCCAGGTGAGCTCGCCTGGGGCGAGCTCGCCTGGGAGCTGGTTTGTGGCTTGGATTTAGTTAAGTCTTTAGGGGAGGCCTTCTCCAAGACAGCCGCCGAGTAGTCCAGGGCCCTATAGCCCACGATGAGGGACTCAAAGAGCGTGGCTATCCCTCTGATGAAGGGAAGATCCAGGACCTTGTGCCTCTTGGACCAGGGGATGTACTCCGTGACCCGGGAGCTAATTTCCCCCTGCGGCAGGCGTACGTCCACCGACCACCTCAAGGGCCCCCTCATCATGACGCCCTCCAAGACCGCCTGGCCTCCCACTTTCTGGGTTTCCGCGGCCTCGATTAGCGCCATCGGGGCGAGAAGGGCCTTTAGGGCTACCAATCTGGCGGAGATTGGCATAGGTGTTTAGCTCTCCTGCTTGGCGGCCTTCTTGCCCTGGGGCTTGGGGGCCTTGGCGTATTTGCGCTGGAAGCGCTCCACCCTACCGGCCGTGTCCACCAGCTTCTGTTTGCCGGTGAAGAAGGGATGGCAGGCGGAGCAGATCTCCACCTTGATGGAGTCGAGGGTGGAACCGGTGGTGAACTCGTTTCCGCAGGCGCAGGTGGCCGTAACCTCTTTGTATTTGGGATGGATGTCCTTTTTCATGGGTATCTCTCTTATCTTTTAGGATGGGTATGGCTAATAAGCATATGGCCCTTCCCTGGATTTCAAAAAAAAAAAAAACAAAAAAAAACAAAAAAAAATGCTTAAGAAGTCTTAAGATTGTGAGCTGAGACAAAAAAGAGCCAACAATAAGCTATTTGTGGCTCATGGAGGATTATCCTTTTTCCAGAGGGCTTTGGGCCTATTTGAAAGGCTAGTGTCTGGATCAAGCCCAAGGGCCCCGGAGCTACGCTCCGGGCCCTAGGGCTTAACCACTGATTAAAACACAAGTTATTAGCTAAAAGCAAAGAAAATTTAGCGCCTCTAGGACTCCTCTCTCTGGAGCCTTATGGCCTTAAGTAGGTTCTGCATGACCAAAGTCACGGTGAGGGCCCCCACCCCGCCTGGGACAGGTGAGAGGTAGTCCACCACCTCGGAAACCCTTGGGTCCGCGTCCCCCACGATGCTACCGTCTCCTAGCTGGGCCACGCCGCAGTCTATGACCACCTGCCCGGGCATGAGCATCTGGGGGCTAAGGAGCCCGGGAACCCCGGCAGCTGAGACAATGATATCCGCCTCCAGGGTCTCCTGGGGCAGATCCGGTGTCTTAGTGTGGCAGATGGTCACAGTGGCGTGCCTCTTAATGAGTAAGAGTAGAAGGGGTATCCCCACTGTCTCGCCTCTTCCCACCAGGCAGACCTTCTTGCCCGCTACGTCGATTCCGGCCGCATCCAAAAGAGAGAGGCAGGATAGAGGGGTGACGGGCACCAGAAGCTCGGTGGATCCGCCCCGCATGAGGGTGCCTCGGCTGATGACGCTGGCGCCGTCCACGTCCTTTAGGGGATTGATGAGGGAGAGGATCTTATTGGCGTTTAAGCCCTTGGGGAGAGGAAACTCCACCAGGATGCCGTGGGTGGAGGGATCCCTATTGAAGCCGTCAATGGCCGCGACTATCTCCTTTTCCGGGGCGTCTTCCGCGAATATGCGGGCCGTGAAGGTAATGCCAAGGTCCCTGGCCGTTCTCTCCTTGGCCTTGAAGTACACGTTGGAGGCCGAGTCCCCTCCGGCCAGGATGACCGCGAGCGTCGGGTTAATACCCTCGCTCTTGAGGTTTTGAATCTCCGGCATGAGCTCTTGCTTGATGGACTCGGCTATGGGTTTTCCGTATAGAAGGGTGGCTGAAATGGTAATCTCCTTAAATCTTCCCGTCTAAGGCCTCCTTGACGGGGCGGCAAGGCGGAAACTAGAATAAGTTCATAAGGGCCCCGTCCACGGGGCCCCTCTGGAAAGACACAAAAATCAAAGATAGCCTGGATTCTAGCACAAAGGTGGCTGTTTTTACCAGAATGCAAGGGATAGCAGGAAAGCCTTAAGAGGCTAAAAAAGCCTAAAGAGGCTAAAAAAGCCTAAAGAGGCTAAAAAAGCCTAAAAAGACATAAAAGCCTAAAAGAGGCTAAATAATAAAAGCCAATAACATAGCGATAAGCAAAAGCCATAAACAAAAAAACCAAAGAAAATCCAAAAATGAGCCAAGAAACAGACACAGATCCTAGCCAGGAACTAAAGGAAAATGCTGTCCAGGCCGCAGAGGAGACCTATCCTCCCCAGCATGAGAGCTCCCTGTGGTCACGAACCTTCGTGACCATGCTCTTCATCAACTTTTTGAACTTCCTGGGCTTTTACATGCTCCTTCCCACATTATCCCTCTATCTCACCATGGAGGGCTGCCCGGCCAAGGAGATAGGCCTGGTCATAGGATCCTTCACCCTCTCCTCCATAGCCTGTAGGCTTCTCTCCATAGTCTTGGCCAAGAGGTTCGGTGGGGTCAAGGTGGTGAGGGCGGGGCTCTTGGTAATAGCGACCGGAACGCTGTTTTTCTTCATGTTCCACCACACCCTCTCCTATGTCACGGCCAGGCTCCTCCAGGGGGCGGGATTCGGGGTGACCTCCACCCTCATTATCTCCATGGCCTCTGAGATAATCCCTCCCTCCCATCTAGCCGAGGGGCTGGGCTACATGGGCCTGGGTAACACCCTGGCCATGGCCCTGGGGCCACTTCTGGGGATGTTCATCTCCCACATCTGGGGCTTCACCGTCATGTTTCTATCCATGAGCGCGGCCTCCTTGATCGCCTCCTCGGTCACCCTCCTACTTCCCAACATTAAGCTTTTCTATCTCCCCAAGCACATAACCAAAAAGCCCGAAAGCTTCCATCTGGACAAAAGGCCCTTTCCGGCCGCATCCTTAGGCATGCTCTACGGAGTCGCCATCTCGGCGGTAACGGCCTATATGGCCATATACGCCCAAGAGGCCAAACTACCAAGTGCCGCAAGCTTTTTTTTGGTATCCACCGCCGGAACCCTGGTAGCTAGACTCACCACAGGAAAAATTTACGACCACAAAGGTGATAGGGCCATCCTTCCGGCCGCCATATTTATCCTCTTCTGCGGCTATCTCCTCATACTCCACGCCAAAACTGGAGAGCATCTAGCCTACTATCTAGGGGCCGTGGTCTACGGTTACGGCATTGGCGCGGTCTTTCCGGCCATCCAGACGCTCACCATAAGCTCCGTCCCCCACTCCAAGAGATCTTTGGGCGTGAGCACCTTCTTCGTGCTCTACGACTTGGGAACCGGAGTGGGAACCGTGCTCCTGGGCCTTCTGGCCGGGCACTTCCACGGCTACCGGGTGGTATTTGATGCCTCCACCTTCTGCATTATCTTCATCTTTTTGGGTTACGGCTTCTTCTACCTGGTTCCCTCCCACAGGAAAATCCGCCTGGCCCTGTCCAAAGAAGAGTGAGAGCCCATATATACT
>JAITJT010000142.1 GCA_031278795.1 Deltaproteobacteria bacterium
TTAATCATAAGCAACATTTGCGTAGTTGGGCATCTTTATAACGAAACTCAACACATCTTGGAAGAAACATTTAAAAAAAGAGGGGAGGGGAGGCTAATAAGTGGAGGATCTAGGAATACATTGACTGCAGATTAGCTTAGCAGTAAAGAATCACTGGGAGAGGGACCTTGGGTGCCTGAATCGCTAAAACAAACATAAACAACAGTAGCTAGATATTTCATATAAATTAAATATAATAAATTATAATCATGCGTATATAGATATATTTTACAATAAATAACTAAACTCAAAATTTTGAGCTTTAAAATTCCAGAATTTACGCTATTCATCTTGACGGGTAGGGAAAAACAGAGGAATGCCAGGAATTGATTGATGCCAATAGTGGCTAAGTACCTTGGGGATATGGGTGACAACATACAGCTTGACCTAGAAAAGAGATAAGGCATTAGTCACGGAAAAATAGGTGAGTGGCAAAGTCTTCCTAATGGGCTCCAGGGACTCGCGGCTAACCCAGAATCAAAGGTGAGCGCTTAGGAAGAGATGCGACAAAAGCCTAGAATGAGTGGATTTTGAGGCAAAAATTTAGCATTTTAGCTTGCATTTTTAAAAAAATGAGAGTAAAAATTATAAATCAAGGTCTCAGATGTCGTTTCCCAAGAACCCTTGTAACGCACTTGGATATAGTCCAAAAGCCCATCTCCCGTCTTTCGCCAGCCTGAGGCCAGGGCGGGTCCGCGCTTGTGATTTTCTTCAACAAGTGAGCGCCCTTAGCTTTCCACCATTAAGTAGCCATTCCCAACAAGCGCGTAAAGCTCTCCTGTAGTTTTAAGCGTCCTAACAAGCGAAAAAATTATATTTTTTCCCCATAAAGAGGCGAAAATGACTAAAATCTGCGAGTATTGCTCCGCTATGGTTGACGATTACGCTCCGAGTTGCCCAAACTGCAACTCAACTAACTTTCGTCCAGGCCCACCTTCTCCTCCAGGCATGCCCACCTCTCCAAACCATCCCTTTCCTCAAGGCCCGCCCATTCCCCAAGGCCCGCCCACTGTGCAAACGTCGCAGCAACAGGCCGCGGCCCCTGTGACCTACAATATCTATCACGCTGGACACCCTGGCTACCCACCGCAGACTCAACCCTACCCCCCGGGACCCCCGGGAGTAGCGGCTCCGCCTCCGTATCAGCACCCAGGTCAGCACCCAAGCCACCAGCCATATACTCACCCCTATGGTCAGTTCGCTCCAGCTGAGTCCACCAAAAGCCGGACAATCGCCGCGGTGTTATGCTTCTTCTTTGGCGTAATTGGTATTCACCGTTTTTATATCGGAAAGATTGGAACGGGCGTTGTACAGATTCTCTTAACTATTTTTTCATTTTTGGTAATCCCAGGCGTGATATTGGGCATCTGGTTGATAATTGATTTTATATATATTCTCATAGGAAGCATGAAAGACGGCGCGGGCTTACCTATCACACAATGGTGAAATCTTTTTTCTTCTTTTTGGCGCTTGTTCAAGATATCTTTTTTAGATAATTTCACCTCTCTTCTTTTGTCGCCCCCGCCTTTTTCTCGCGAATTATCCGAAAAATTTCCAAAACCCTGGCTTGTTTTAATACTAATACTATTAAAACTCGGTCCAGGGTTTTCACGTCTAAAATTATGCTCGGGAAAAATACGTAAAATTTACGCTTATGTGAATTATATTTTTTCATTGTTACTGTTGCCGCCTTTATTTCCGGACAATTCCCATAATATTTCCCAAAAATTTTTTCCTCGCTAAAAGCTCCCCTACAAAGGTTAAATAACCTCGCCATTTTTTCATTTTTCCTCCAAATATTCCGAAAAGATAGATAGAGACCGTAGTTTTTGATTATGGCGGATTTATCTTTTTTAAGCTACTCGCGAAACTCACTATTGAAATTATTCTAACACTTGTTCCTTGGACTTTACTAAGCTGGATGCTAATTGTTACGCCTTCCTAACTTGATCCCGCAGCCTTGACTAAGTTCTCGAAGGAATGGCCACTTGATAAAGAGCTAAACATAAGTAACAGAGGCACTTCAGCAAAACACTCATGTTTGACAGCCCCAATGAGGCGTGGCATAATAATTTTTAGGTTTTTTGCTAAACTTAGGTCTCTTACGCCCTGATTTTTTGAGCCTCTATTTACCATATAATCAATGGATTATTTTAAATTCCAAGAATTTACTTCACGAAAATTCTGCAGCATCCGCGAAGAGGGCCGCCTCACATGAACCCAACTAAAAGCCCCCCTTCAGCCTCCCGCCCCCTTCGCGCCACCATACGTTCCCAAGGTGACAAAAACGCCTCTCAGATAAGGCTTATCCTCTCCTCGGATTTTGGTGAACCCCAGGTCTGGGAGTTCACCGGACCCAGGGCCGTGGTGATTGGGAGAGGCCAGGGCTCCACGCTAAAACTCTCTGACACCGAGGAATACCGGGCAATCTCCGGTCATCACGCGGTCATTGAGCTCTCGCGCTCCCGGGCCTTCCTCAGGGATCTTAGGAGCTTAAACGGCACCTTCATAAACGGCCACCTGGTTAACCGCCGGGAGGAGGACAGATCCCAAGGCGTCGCTGTGAGCGGCGCGGGTGTTCAAATCAAGGACGGCGACATCATGACCCTATCCGGAAGTTTCAACTTCCGGATAGGTCTAGTGGACGAGTCCGCCTACGACACCCCCAAAACCGCCTCCCACCTGGAAGTCAATCCCAAGTGCCCCTCCTGTGGTAGAACCCACGATCCCATACCCCTCTCCCGCTACGCGGACGTCCTCTGCCAGGACTGCCGCTCCAATCCTCTAGCGTCCCTTAAACTCCTAAAAGCCGGACTCACGCGTAGGGTCAAGATCCTAGACTCCCTCAAGGGCCTGAGGATCACGAGAACCCTGGGGCGAGGCTCCACCTCGGCGGTCTTTTTGGCCGAACGCAAGGACAATGGCCAGAAGCTGGCCCTGAAGGTCATGAGCCCGGCGGTCTCCGAGAACGAGTGGGCCAGGAAGAGTTTTTTGCGGGAGGTGGCCATAGGAAGGGCCTTGAAGCACCCCAACGTCACCAAGCTATATGATTTTGGCTTCTACAGCGGGGCCTACTACTATCTCATGGAGTTCTGCCAGGGAGGTAACAGCGAGGAGGCGAGGATTAAGGCGGGCGGCTCCCTTTCCCCGTCGCATGCCTTGAATATTGTCCTTCCTGTCCTGGACGGCTTGAGCTATCTCCACAACGTGAAACTGGCCGCGGCCAGGATAGAGGAGCACCTCTCTCCGGAATCAAGGGGCCTGGTCCATAGGGACCTTAAACCCGCCAACATATTTTTAGGGGGAGCTGACGGCACAACCCCCAAGATAGCCGATATTGGGGTGGGGAAGCTCTACAACAACTCGCTTACCCTGGACCACACCCGCACCGGCTCGGTCGCGGGGTCGCCCGCCACCATGCCCAGGCAGCAGGTACTGGACTTCAAGCACGCGGGCCCGGAGGTGGATGTCTGGGCCGTGGCGGCATCTCTTTATAAACTCATGACCGGAGACTACCCAAGGGATTTTCCCGAGGATGAGGATCCCTGGAGGGTGGTTCTCAACAAAAACCCCGTGCCCATCCGGGCACGTAGGTCTGACATCCCCAGAAACCTGGGCCAAGTCATAGACTCGGCCCTGGTGGACAAACCCAACATCCACTTCCAGAAGGCCCAGGCCCTGAAACAGGCCCTCCTGGAAGCCGCCCGCCAGGACGGCATAAAAGTGAATCTCTCGCAGTAATTATTTCAGACTCTAGGATTTTTATGTTTTATTCAACGCTAAGTTCTTTCATCTCACTTGCCTTTTTAATCTCACTAGCCTCTTTAATCTCAGTAGCCTCTTTGATTTCTGTGGTAACTTTGAGCAAAATGGCATCCATTAACTCGCTAACTTCTTTAATCATAGGACATGATTGGCAATTAAAGGAGAAGACCCATAGAGCTAAAAGCCAGGCTGTTGCTAATAGCCAAGCTGATGCTAAAAGCCACGCGGAAGCTAATAGCCACGCTGAAGCTAAAAACCACAAATAATTTTTGTGATTTTCGACGAACATTAACCAACAACCCTCATAAAGAGTAAGATGTCCCTTAAACCTCATAAAGAGAAAGATGTCCCTGGGTAGTTCCTCCAGCTCAGCCATAAGCATTGGCACCGCTTATTGCCCCAAATGCAAGACAGGTTATCGGCTGACCGCCGACAACCTCGGGCACCGCTCCATCTGTGTCAAATGCGGACAGTACTTCCATCTGCTTCCGGAATCCAAGGCGGCTGACACCAAATGGGAAGACACGACGCTCGCGCTCACGGAGCTCGCCAATAGGGTCTGGGAGAAGGGTTTGGATTTGAGGGTAGGGCAGGTGGTCCTAGGGGTTTACGTGGTCCAGGAGATCTTGGGGAGGGGCGGTTTAGGCCAGGTCTTCAAGGTGAGGCACCGGGACTGGCAAAAGGAGCTCGCCCTCAAGCTTCCCTACAGAAACGTCATGGAGCCCAAGTATTTCCAGAGCCTCAAAAACGAGGCCGAGACCTGGGTGGCCATGGGGCTCCACCCCCACGTGGTGACCTGCTACTACGTCAGGCCTCTCATGAATGTTCCGGCCATATTCATGGAGTTCATCTCCGGGGCATCTCTTAGGGAGCTCATGGAACCAAGACCCGACGGATCCCTTCCGCTACTCTTCCAAGGTGACGAGATAATGAGAACCCTGAGGTTTTTGGACCTCTCCATCCAGGCCGCCTGGGGCCTGGAGTACGCCCACAGCCGGGGGGTTCTGCATTTAGACATCAAGCCCCAGAACCTGCTTTTGGAAGAGGACACGGGAAGGCTTTTGGTGACGGATTTTGGTTTGGCCCGGGCGGCCCATGAAACTGAGAGTCCCTCTGACAGCGCCTCACTATGGCCCGGGGATTTAAAAAACCTCAACACCGATGCTCGCCCCACACCTTCTAACCCCGGTCAAGGCGGCTTTGGTACCCCGCAGTACATGTCTCCCGAGGCCGTGGAAAAACACCCTCCCACCGTGGGCTTTGACCTCTGGTCTTTGACGCTTACCATCCTGGAGCTATTTTTGGGTAACAGGCCCTGGGAGTATGGCGGCGCCGTGGGCGAGGCCTTGGATCAGTATCTAGAGCCCGGTAAAGCCTTCACCCCGGTTCCGGAGAGGCTCTATCAGCTCATAAAAAAGGCCTTGGATAGAGATCCGCTGAAGCGTTTCCA
>JAITJT010000160.1 GCA_031278795.1 Deltaproteobacteria bacterium
TAAGTTTGGGGACTATAGCTCCGCTCTCGACAATATTTTTTAGGGACAAATAAAGGTGCCCAATAATTTTAAGTGTGGAATACAATACCTCCTCATCATCATAAAAAACAGAGATTCTAGACTTTAGAGTTTTGAAGATATGGACATTCTTTGGCAAGTAATTTGAGTGGAGTTTAAGATATTTATCAGGGTAAGATCTTTCGCCGCTTTGATTTTCTAATTCTTTAAAAAAAGTGGCTATATTAGCCCTCACCGGGGTTAGGAAGGGATTTGTCGCGCCTGTTGTGAAACCGTTTAAGTTAAAGCTTAATATTTTCATGTATCAATACTTTCCACAGAGTTTTGTGATTTAAAATAAGCGCTTTTAATTATTTTTTTTTGGTTTAATTCCGTCGTTATTTTGAAATATCCGCGGGATACATTTACGATACCGCCCTTTTTTTTTGAAGTCCCGTGAGCGCGAAATTCACCACGATATGTGTAAGTTTTGAAAGCTTTTCGTCATCAAAATATAAAGGGAAAGAATCGACACTTATCTTATTATTTTCAACATGAACCACTAAATACAATTCGCTCTAAGTTATGTCTAAGGAAAGGATTTTTTTCTATCCTTTGTGATAGAGCGCGAATTAAAGGTTAATATTTTCATGTGTCATCATACTATGGGGTTTATTAAGTCTTCCGCTTTTTATGTTTTAAGCTTACATAATTTGTCATCTTTGGTAATTTGGCGTCTCTTTGTGGATCTAGGAAAAAAGCTGATAACGCGTGGTGGATTTTTTTTTGGGCTCACGATATATAAACAGCGTAATATAAATATGCGTATATATAGAATATAGCGTGGGAATAAAATCAGAAATTTCCAAACAAAAGAGAAAAAGATAAATTTAAGACGATAATCTAAAGTACCGAAAAGAATAACAAGGGCTAATTTGGCCTAAAATGTTTTATTTCTTCAAAGATTTTTTGGTAGATTGTGGTATTTTAAAGATTGTTAATATCAATTTAAGCGAAGATTTCACTTTGTATTTTTTTTACAAGTAAGATGATATTTTAGAATTGTTTTACTCTTTAGCCTTTTTGACGCGGCATATCTTAAATCGGTCTCTTTTGAAAAAAGCCTTTCTATATTTTGACGGATGGCTAAAGATAAAGTTTGAGCGCTTTCAGCGTTTAATATCCGCGAGATTCATAGGTCCTCCGGTTGACTCGAAAAATTCCATTTGTTAAAATCAGTATAATGGGGTTTAGTTTAAAGTCAAGCTAAACTTTCAAAAAAAAGGCCTTTCCTTTAGGTTTTTTTTCTTTATATTTTCCAATTTGCGGTAATGTTTTTCTTTCTCCTTAGCTTGTAGTCAAAACAAACGTATTTTTTAATTACAAACAAGTTCTTTTTTTTTCTACAATTTTTAGCACTTTTCCATGATAACACGCTTAAAATTTAAGCACGCGTAGTTTAAAAAGATTCGCGAAAACCGTAATAAAAAAGGCCTTGCCATGATTTTTATAAGGATTTAGATTGTTGGATATTGATACATCATATTGTTCGTCTATGACTTTAGTGGGTGGGAGTATGGAACTGGGAACCTTTCTGGAACCGGGCCTCTATGATGTCCACCTTCTAGACCTTAACAAGCAGAAAGTGCCCTGGGGCTTCGTCTGTCACCGGCATGGGAGGCGCCTCTCTTGGCTCTCCAAGGTCGCGCATCCAGCCAATTCACTTTTGTGCCTCTCTCTGGACTTACAAGATTTCACCATAGCGGAGGACGGCGCCCTCATGGTGGAGGTGGGGAATATGGCCTCACTCAAGCTGGTGGGAGAGGTGGAGGCTTGTAGATCCTTGGTCAAAGACGAGGTCTATGTGCTTAGGTTCAAGAGCTTGGTGAGGCTTTTGGATGAGGAATCCTAAAAAAAATCACGGCTTTTGGTGTTATTTTCCCTAAATTCTTCTTCTCTCAGAACAATTAACAAATAAAGAGCGCCTCTATCACGGGCCTTTGAAAGGATATTTATGAACGGCAGTCCCCCGGTAATTGGTTTTGAGCTGGGAGTGGGAGAATTCCGCATTGTCACCCCCGAGGCGGTCTACGAGATAAGAGTCCTTCCGGAGCTGGTGAAGGCCAACACCCAGCTGGGAGTCATCAGCCAGGCCGCGCAGATGGGCATGATCCAAGGGGCGCCGGTCCCCGCCCTTCCGGCCGGGCAACCATTGCCCGCCTTGGGCGTGGGCGCTAAGGACGAGCCCGCCTTTTTCCAGGAACTCTCCCAGGAGCTCTTCGGGCGCATAGGCCAACTGGCCCGTCAGCTCTCCATATCAGTGACCGAGCTTCCGGACAGCCCACCCGACCAGGGGGCGCTCTCCCGCTCCGGACAGGACCTGGAGGACGCCAAGGGCCAACTGGAGGAAGTTGTTGAGATAACCGAGAAGGCCTCCATCCAGATTATGGATCTAGCTGACTCCATCCAGGCCGACGTGGACAACCTCAACAAGCAGATGGGTGTGCTCAATAATCTGGAGTTCCTCTTAGATCCTGCCGATGGCGCCAAGGACGCTCCTCCAGTAGAGGGTGAGAAGCCCCAAGGCCAAGAGGAAGGCGGATCTTCAGGGGAGTTCTTGGACAAGTTCAAGGAACTAAAGGCCTTTGTGGAGACACTCCCTAAAGAGATTAAGATCCCTGGGGCATCTGTGCCTCAGGAAGCCGCGCCGGCCGCGGCTCCCGCGGAGCCACCGGCACCGGCCACAACCATCCAGAAGGTCACCAAGGTGACCTTCGATCTAGAGATTGTCTTTCAAACGCTCTACGAGTTCTGCACCAACGAGGCCGTGAAGGATCATATCAAGGAGATGCGCGCTGATTTCGAGGCCGGGGGTTTCGACAACGAGAAGCTCTCAGCCGATCTCACCGCCATGGCCGAGACCGTGGGCGAGGACGAGGGGCTCTACAACTTTCCGCTCCCCAATCTCCTTAAGCTTCTTCACTCCCACACCCAGTCGGAGAAGAACAGGGCCACCTTGAAGAAGATGAACCAGACCGTGGCCTCCATCTTTTTGGATAATGTTTTGCCCCTGGAAGGGCAGAAGGTGGAAGTGGAGGTGGAGGTGCCGGCTGAGCCGGCAAGTGCTCCCGCCCCGGAGCCGGCTCCGGCTCCGGTCCAAGAGGCTTCGGAAGGGGAGAGTACCTTGGATCTTAGTAAGCTCCCCGAGCTGGTGGGGGAGCTCGATCAGCTAATCGCCACGGGTGCCGGGCCCTCTGGAGGGGCGCATCCAGGTGGAGGCTTCACCTGCATGCGCACATCCGACCGCGACGCCATAGTGGCGGCCGTGGCCGCCTCTGACAAGCTCATAAAGAACACCACCTCCCACCTCACCCACATCATGGAGGCCCTCTCCTTCCAGGATCTCTCCGGCCAGAGGATCAAGAAGATTGTGGGCTTAATTGGTGAGATCCAGGTGCAGCTACTCTCGCTTTTGGTATCGGTGGACACCAAGATAAAGGCCCATCACGACTCCCAAGGCGCGCCTCCGCCTCCCAAGGAGGAGACCGAGAAGGTGGCCCAGGCCGAGGTGGACAAGATGTTGGAGAAGCTCTCCGGAGAAACCTCCGAGATGAAGGGCCCGGGCGCGGAAAACCGCCTAGACCAAGGCGCTGTGAACGACCTGCTGAGCCAGTTGGGATTTTAGTTAAGAGTTTTCCTTGTTTTTAGAGGCATTTGGGTAGATATGGGAATATATATTGGCTTTCCCCTATCTCGCTCTTAAGCTCACTTTAGGTTGTGGCTTATCATTTTTTGTCATTCAAGTGAAATTCGATGGCCTTAGCCAGGTGGGCACTGGAAAAATTTACAGAAATCTGGAACAATCTGGTTAAAATTTTTTGGATTATTGAGGTAAACTGGAAGCTGGAGGCCATTTGCAGTCTCCTTACAGCTTTTTCCCTCAAAAACAAAAATCGAAAACTGGATTGTTTTATGCCGCGACTGTCAATCTTACCCCTTATAGGCGTCCTATCCGCCCTTCTCTTTACCCTTACATCCTGCATAGCCTTGGAGTCCTTCCCCGGTAAAGGCTCAACACCCGCGCCCACTCCCAAGTCGCCCGCGGATTTGGCCCTGTCCCAGGCCGATAACGCCGTTAGGAGCCAGAAGTACGCCGAGGCAGCTAGGCTCTATGAGTCCTTTCTAACTAGCTTTCCGGAGGACTCCCGCAAGGAGTACGCCCTATCCGCGGCTGGGAAGGCCAGCGACCTGGCGGGTAGCTATGAGGCGGCCATAAGGGACTACCAGAATCTTATCTTAAACTTCCCCGGCGGGGGTTTCGCCAAGGAGGCGAAGCTGAGGCTTCCCCAGCTCTACCTTTACACCGGAAACTTCCAGGAGGCCCTAAATAGCTCCATTAGCGGGGCCACGGGCCAAAGGGACCAGACATCCAAGGCCAATCTGCTCTTGATGGGCGCCAAGGCCAAGTATCTCCTGGGGGACTACCTGGGCGCGGCCCAGTCCTTCGCCCAGGCAGCAGTAGGCTTAACAGGCGCCGCCCATGACGACGCCAGAAACGGGCTCTTCGCATCATTTGCGCACCTTAACCAGCTGGAGCTAAATGATTTCGCCAAGAAAGGCGGAGAGAGCTTTCCCGGGCCTGAGGCCGTCTGGTTCATGGCCTATCTCTCCCACGCCTCAGGCGACCAGAACTCTTTCCTAGCCCAGGCCCAGTACTTCAAGACCTATTTCCCCACCCACCCCTGGGGTCCCCAGCTGGACGCCTTGGCCATGACCCAGGGTGTCTCGGCTATCACGCCTCCAGGCTCAGGATTCAACCCCAGGGCCCAGGTTGCTGGCCCGGTGCTGGTGGCACCTCCCCTTTCCGGAAGCGCCTCGCTGGGGCCCCTCTCCCAGACTCACACCGTGGCAGCCCTTCTACCCCTAAGCGGCACCAGAAACACCAACCTCGCGGTGCAGATACTCTCAGGACTAAGGCTAGCCGCGTCGCATTCGGGCGGCACCCTCAATGTGGTGGAGTACGACACCCAGGGCCTCCCGGCCAACGCGGTGAGGCTCACCTCGGAAATCTCCCAGAATCCCTCCATCATCGCGATAGTTGGTCCCTTGAACTCCGACGAGGCCCTAGCCGCGGCCCAGACCGCCCAGCAGTCCTCCATGCCCATCATCACCATCTCCACCAGGATTGGGCTGGTAACCAGCCGTCCCTATGTCTTTAGGGTCTTCCTCACCTACGAGGCCCAGGCCCAGGCCGTGGCGCGCTACGCTGTTACCGACAAGGGCCATAAGCTCTTGGGTGTGCTCTATCCGGATGACCTCTACGGCAACAATATGCTGCGCTACTTCGAGGCAGAGGTCATGCGCCTGGGCGCCCAGATTAGCACCAGGGAGTCCTACAAGAGCCCAGGCGGAGACTACGCGGAGGCGGCCAACCGCCTGACCGGAGGCGCTGGCGCCCGTCAGGTCTCCACCTCCTACCAGGCCGCCACCAACTTCACCACCCTCTACATTCCGGAATCACCCTCGGTGGTCTCCCAGATTCTCCCCTTCCTGGCCTTTAACGACCTCACCAAGATGGAGTACTTGGGCACCTCCCTCTGGGCCGTGCCCGATTTCCCCAAGGCCGCCGGTAAGTACCTAGCCGGATCCGTGATACCCGTGGCCTTTAGCCCCCTTAGCCAGCGGCCGGAGGCCAAGGCCTTCCTGGAGGCCTACCGCACCGTCGCCGGTCAGGACCCCGACCAGTTCGCGGTCTACGGCTATGACGCCGGGCTCGCCATCCTGGCGGCCCTCTCCACAGGCATTCAGAGCCGAGAGGCCCTAATCAACGCCCTCAGGCAGCTTCCACCCATACCCGGCGCCTCCGGGCCCTTCACCTTCGACACAGAGGGGGAATACCAGGTCTCACCGCTCTTACTCACCGTGAGCGGAAGCGAGTTCAAGCTGCTCAAGGACTCCGCCCCCCACTAGATTAGAGCCTAGGCACGCTCTAGGGGACTTGGGGGCTTAGGGACTGGCTGCTTTAGGCTGCTTAGACTGGCTTTAGGCAGTTTAGTCCAGCTTTTCCACTAGCACCCTCTAAAACCCTAAAGTGTGGGAGGGAAGCTCCCTTTCCCCCTTTTGGGGGGAAAGGGGGCTTCCTTTTCCCTTTTTGGGGCGTAAAGATATTTTTTTGCCAGGAAAACAGTGGGAAAACAATGCTAAAACAATGGAAAAATAATAAAAAATTTTAAAAATTCCTTGCTTTCTCGTGGATGGACTATAAAATAATTTTATGCGGCGTCTTTTTTTCTTTTGACTCTCCGCACCCGATATTTAAAAAAATTCCAAGCGTCTCCAAAAACCTCACCAGAGCTTATTGCCCCTCTACAAGCGCTGAATTTCTAAAAGTGCCCATGGCCCACCTGTGCCTAGAGTTTGTTTTGCGTTTGTTTACGGGCGTATGGAGCTTAGACACATTCAAAGACTATTTATCGTAAGATAGCTTACGAAGCTTGAGCTTAGCTATTGGGTCCAAGGCGGGGCTAGGGCGGGGCTAGGATGGAGCTAGGGTGGGGCTAAATTGGGTCTAAGGTTGGGTCTAGCTTTCACGTTTTTTTCTTAGAAACTAAAGCATAATTTTTGTCAAATAAAATTCAAATTCTTTTGCTTTTAACTTACATTTAAGCTGCCACAATGTCCTTATATTTAAAGAGTCAAAGAGCTTTACAAAAAAATGCCTATGTTTATTTAGCCTCTTTCAAGATAGGGAGTACTTGCCTTAAGTGAACATTTGCGCAACACTCACCATGATGCGCCTTATCTAGATCTCTAAGGTCAAGGACGCTTGGGCAAATCCAACAAAGCTAAAAAAAGCTAATAATTAACCCCTGATGGATTAGCCATCTTGGGAATATCCGGCCGGTAAGCGGTCATACGAGGTGTTTTTTATGACGATTTCTGATGTTTACGCCAGGGAGATTTTGGATTCGAGGGGCAATCCCACCGTGGAGGTGGATGTCTGGTTGAAAGAAGGCTACATAGGCCGGGCGGCGGTGCCTTCCGGGGCCTCCACCGGCACCCACGAGGCCTTAGAGCTCAGGGACGGCGATCCCAAGCGCTACGGCGGAAAAGGCGTGCAGAAGGCGGTCAAGAATGTAAACGAGGTTATCGCCCCCGCTTTGTACGGTCTGGACCAGACCAACCAGGTGGCCATAGACCAGCTCATGATCGACCTGGACGGCACCGAGACCAAGTCCAATCTGGGCGCCAACGCCATCCTGGGGGTGTCCATGGCCGTGGCCAAGGCGGCCGCTGAGTGCTCCGGCCAGGAACTCTACCGCTACCTAGGCGGCACCGGGGCCCACGAGCTCCCCAGGCCCATGATGAACATCGTGAACGGCGGGGCGCACGCCAGCAACAACATGGACTTCCAGGAGTTCATGGTGATGCCGCTCTACGGGGACACCTTCGCCGAGGC
>JAITJT010000176.1 GCA_031278795.1 Deltaproteobacteria bacterium
TTTTTTGGCAAGGGAACTAGTTTTCTAATTTCCTTTGGCTAATCTTCTTTTTACGCGCGATAAGCTTATTACTTAGGCGGCTGATCTAAGAAAGAATGTTCCAATATATGGAAATGACAATCCCAAAAAAATTATTTATATAGCGTCTATCGTGGCTAAAATCAGCCAATTGGCATGATTTTTGCCTTCCACCGTGGCTTAAGACGCATTAACAAAGTTTTTTAACTCTTTTACGTGGAGACACTCTACAATCATGCGACATCTTTATATGATTTCCATAAAACAATGGCGAATCTTTGATGCTTGTTAGTTAACTGTTATTTTTTAAGTTGGGGATTCTAGAAAGTTTTTTCTTTGAGAGTCAACAAAACATCATTCTTTACTAAGAATAGAATCAAAATTAAGCGAAGACAAGCGAAAAAAATTTACGTTTAAATATGAATTAATTTTTTTAATAATTTTCACTTTCAGTCGATAGATTATGGATTATGTTCAGGTATAGTTTATATTTACTTTTTTTTTAATTTGGACTTTGTTATTAATTTTGTTTTTAATTGTTTAGATTTTCGCTCACGGTTTCAGAGGAAAAAAAATTTCTAGGAGAAATTTATGAAAATCATATCTAGATGGCGGTCATTAGCCGCATCTCTTGCATTCGCTCTTCTTTTCACAATATTCGCGATTTCAGCTGATCCAGCTAACGCTCAAGTTTATTTGGCAAAAGAAATAAACTCGTCATACACACTTACGACTAACACTAATGCCTTGGTCGCGAGCGGTGGCACCACTATTACCTCATCTAGCTCGGGTGGGGCAGGAAGAGTATTTGTGGGTAACGGCGCCGGCATTCAACTCGAAGGTAATAATCTCATTATTAACAGCGCCTCGTCAACATCTGGCGCTGGTGGATCGCTTGTTTTTGAGGAAGGCTCCCGATATCTCTCCTCATCATCAGGCAGGATTCAACTAATGGGAAACAGCGATAATTTTGACGCTGAGACCGATGATGTAAATAACCTTTGGAATACTCGCAACGCCACAATTATCTTTATGAATCAGGCGCTCCAGAACAGCGGCAATATCTTTCCTACCATAGATTTAAATCGTGGAGAAATTATATTCTATGTCACAAAAGATTTGATATCTTATAACTTTGACGTGGATCTATCCAAATCCGCCTATCCTGGACGTGTTACTGTCCTCGTGGCTGATTCAGGAGGGGGCCTAACCTTTAACAATCCCGTAACTTTGGGATCAACCAAATTGCTGGTTGGCTCGATAGTACAGAATGGAACATGGGTCCATGGAAATGTTAAATTCAATAGAGCCGTCAGCGCCGATGTCATAGAAATCGAAAGTGGAGGTAATGGAACTACCACTTTTGCTGGCGATGTTACCGCTAGCTCTGCAATTGAGTTGGATGGTTCAGACACCGGTAAAGTGGTGTTTAGCGGCCAGGCAAGCGCGACTAATATTTATATCGATGGATCTGAAAATACTTTTAACGGACAGGTACGTGTTGGAGATGACTTGGTTGTCATATCTTCAATGAATAAGTCTCTTACTCAAGTTACTGGCAAGACGCAAGTTTATTTCAAAAACAATTTATCCCATACCAACGAAGAACTCGGCTTGTATGGAGGTGACACCTATTTCCAGGGAAGCAGTGTTAATTCTAAAGGGATTTCCATCGGCTTCAATGACGCGCTCGCGGCGAAAGGCAGCCCCTTTGCGGACTTTTTTGATGATAATACCGCCGCCCTTAAGGTTTATATGGAAAACAGCAAAGCCCAACTTTTTTTGGATAGAAACGGGTTGGCCATTGGCTCGTCCGTTTATGTCAGAAACAGCGGCTCGCTTATCTTAAGGCAGGATGCCAAGATAACTGGAAGTCTCAGTGTTTCTTCACCCAAGGTTATCAGTGGATCCGGAGTCACCACCTCCAAAAGCATTGCAGGTGGTATTGTCGTCCTTGGCACCAGCACATTGACGGTAACTGGTGCGGTCAATTTTGAATCTCTCTCGACTCTTGTCATAACCCGTACAGCCTCTGACACTGGTAAAATAGTTTCAGACACTAGCATCACATTCGCCTCCCAAAGTATCATACAGGTTAGTAATCAAGGTAGTCCTGGCATAAACAGTTCCAACAGCGTCATTGCCACGGCACCAACAATCAACTTCTCCAATGTAACCATAGACGGCTACAGTCTACAGAAACAAGGAAATAATCTCGTTATCGCTACCTCCGGTGGAAGCGGTGGCACTGACACCCCTGGAAGCGGTGGCACTGACACCCCTGGAAGCGGCGGCACTGACACCCCTGGAAGCGGCTCTGGTTCTGGGGAGATAGGTGGCAACACCAACTTTCCAGAAAGTGTCGCGGACTCTGTAACCTCCAATCCCAACTATGGCGCCGCTATTTCTCTGGTGGATGCCATAGTCTCCCATCCTTCCGAGGCACCTGTTTTGGCGGCGCAAATCACTAAAGTTATAAGTGCCGCTGCTGAGGAGATTGAAGATAATCCAGAACTCCAGATCAAGGCCCTAGCCCAGCTAGCTGGCGAAGAGGCCCTTTCTTCCCTAAACGCCTCGGTGGAAACCGCTCAAGTGGTGACCAACGCCGTCTCCTCCAGGTTCGCGGTTCTTCACGGATACTCCCCCACAGCCCCCTCAGCTGGCTATGGCGCCGCCTTGAACCGCTTGTGGGTATCAGCTTACGGAAACTGGACAAAGCAGAAGAACATGGAGACCATTGAAGGCTACAGCTACGACACCTTTGGAGTTATCTTGGGTTATGACCGCGAGATAGCCTCCATCCCAGGTCTTTCCGTGGGCATTTCAGCGGCTTTCACGGACGGCAAGCTGAAAAACAACACTGGCTACGCCAAAACCGACATCAAGACCTTTAGTGTAAGCGCTTATGGTTCTTATCAGTTCGGCGGAGGCTTCTTTGTTGACGGCTTGTTCGGCTTTGGCCACTCAACAAACGACGCGGATATCCTTCAGATCATTGGTAATGTCAGGAAAACAGCCGCCTATGACACCAACAGCTTCCAGGCGGCCTTGACCTTCGGACATGATTTTTACTTAACCCCGAACATAAGGCTCACTCCAAGCGCTGGCGTTCAATTCGTGAACGTGAAGCAGGACGGCTGGGCAGAATCAATAGCGGCCGATCCTGACAGGCTCGCCCTCGCCCATTGGTTTGGAGGAAGCCGCAAGACCTTTGTGGACATTCCGCTTAAACTCGCCTTGGCGGCCAAAACCGAAACCGGTGGCGTGGTGTTCAGCACGGAAGTGAGGGCTGGCGCTATCTTAGCCGCCAAAAAATCCGATAACATCCTACAGATGGGGTTTGTGGGTTCCGGTAGGAGCGCCCTCATAAACGGTATCGATTCCACCAAGACCCGTTTCACCGGCGGTGTCAGTCTGGGCATCCAGATTAACGAAACCGTAGATGTTTTTATCGACTATGACCTTGAGACTAGGAAGAAGTACATCAGCCACAGCGCTGCCGCTGGCATAGGTTTCTCCTTCTAGTTCCATACTTTCTCCAATAGATTCAAGCCCGGGAGAGTTAGCGCTTTCCCGGGTTTTTTTATATCTGGATAGAGCTTTTTCACCACCAACAAAGAAGACATTAAAAAACGCCTAAGCTCAGTACGCGGCTCAACAGTAGATGCCCAAGGACGCTAAGGGACTTTCCCAGCCAGGCTTCTGGCAATGTTTAGGTGGAATAGGGGAAGGGCAGACTAAAATTAAATATAATAGTAAATATAAATTTGGCTATAAATATAGAAGATATTATAATAAAATTTTAAAGAAATAAAAATATCTATAATTATTCTTATTAGACTATTTTTGCTAAATATACATATTATATTTGCAGCAGCTTAAATGGCATAGCTTTTTCCTAAACCTTAGTCACGGTGAAGACGAAGCGAGCGTGGAGTATACCGAGAGAGGCGTCCCAGGCTTTTCAAGAGCCCCAAACTCTGATACTATCAAGGTCGGAATATTGGCAAATTTTCATCTTTCTCTTCTTAAACCTAAGAATTTAGTTCATAAATCGTAAATAAAACCTTCATAATAGCCAAGGGGGAAAGTCCTTTGATAGGTGATTATTTCAAGTCCCATATCCCTGAGTTCAACATCAACAACACGCTTTTCGTGGCGCGCCCCGGGCTTATCTTCATCCTGGGGAGCCTCATCCTCTTCCTCCTTTTTTGGTGTTTGGGGGTTCATGTCCTTAGGGACATTTTCTTTGTCATCCTCCTTTTCGTCGTCTGGTTTTTCCGGGATCCCCATCGGGAGACCCCACCACCGGGTTTCGCCGTGTCTCCGGCGGACGGCACCATCATCCGCCTGGATAAAAGCGCAAAGGATCCTATAACGGGTCAGAGCTCAATAAAAATAAGCATTTTCATGTCCATCTTCAGCGTGCACGTGAACCGGGTGCCGGTTGCGGGCACCTTGGTGAGCCAGGATTACCACGAGGGAAGCTTCCTCAACGCTAGCTTTGACAAGGCGAGCTCTGAAAACGAGCGCAACGTGCTCATAATAGAAGACGAGTCCAAGCGCAGGATCGCTGTGGTGCAGATTGCCGGGCTAATAGCTAGGCGTATATTAAGCTGGGTGAAGCCTGGTGACGAACTTACGCGCGGCCAGCGCTTTGGCATGATTCGTTTCGGCTCCCGGGTGGACATCTTCATCCCCACGGACTCCATCCTCATGGTCTCCTTGGGCCAGCCCGTGAAAGCGGGGCTCTCGCCCCTGTGGCGCTACCCTGACGAGTAAAGCGCCTAAAATGCCTCCAAGTCCTCCCATGAGACAATAACAAAAGTGAAAATAGAGCCCCCAAGGGAGAGGGCATAGGCATGAGGACAGTTATTATCATTCCGGCGCGCTATGATTCCACCCGCTTTCCAGGAAAGGCCCTCCATCCAATCCTGGGAAAGCCCATGATCCAGCACGTCTACGAGCGCGCAAGCCTGGTGGAGGACATCTCCGGAGTCTACGTGGCCACGGACTCGGAGAAGATCTTCCAGTGTGTGGAGGCTTTCGGGGGACGCCCCATCATGACCGATAGCGGGCACCTGTCCGGCTCGGACAGGCTGGCGGAGGCCTCTCAAATCTTAGAACTCGCGCCTGAGGACATTGTCATAAACGTCCAGGGAGACCAGCCGGCCTTGAATCCCACCCACCCCAAGCTCCTGGAAGCCGCCCTCTTGGAGAGAGGCTCCAACTATCCGGTAAGCACCCTGGCGGTTCACTTTACTTCAAAAGACGAGATAGACGACCCCAACCACGTGAAGGTGGTAATCGCCTTTGACGGAAGGGCCCTGTACTTTTCCCGATCCAGAATCCCCTATGGCCGCGTGGGGGAGGGGACTTATTACAAGCATATTGGCCTCTACGCCTACTACGCCGGGTTTTTGCGCGAATTCGTAAGTCTCAAAGAGGGATTTTTGGAGAAGACCGAGTCCCTGGAGCAGCTGAGGATCCTGGAGCATGGTTTTCCCATAAAGGTCATGGTGCAAAAAGGCGCATCTCCTGAGGTGGACGTGCCCTCGGATGTGGAAAAGGTGGAGAAGATCTTAAGAGATGCCTAAAAGTTTAGTTTTAATAATTCTAGAAAGCTCTTAAATAACGCCTCTTTTATTTGTTTGCCATATTTTTTGATTATTTGATTTTGTTTATCATTAGCTTTTGAAATACTTTTTCTTTCCTCTTCATACGCTTTTTATACGCTTTTTATACGCTTTTTATTACCTAAACAAGTACTTTTCATCTACTTTTTAAGCTTCTATCATTTGCTTCTCAATTGTTTTTTATTCGCCTATCAAGTGCTTTTTAAGGCGGAGAAGATCTAACACTCATACATAAAACGCATGCCTAATTTTTAGGAAAACATCCAAAATATTTAAGTGAAAGATTAAAATGATTTAGCTAAAAATATTTTGCAAAACTCTTTTTCTAAATTTTAAAATTTAGCTATTGATTAAGACTATTCCAATTTATTAATTTTTGAATAACCTTAATTTTTTTGCGGTTTATAGTTTTCGCGAAACCCCTGTTTTTTTTCTCTTTTGTCTTATTATATCTAATCTTTCCTTATTTTATTTATCTTTTTTCTTCTTTTTTTTAAGTCTTTATTTTTAATCTTACCTACATTTTTCCAAGATGCTCTTCCCTTTATTTTCGTGAGGCTTTTCCTTTAATTATCCTTTGTTTTTTCTTGTTATTTGCCTCATTAAACTGCGATTTTCTTTTGTGTTTTCTTGGTTTTTTCTTTTTTTCCCCAATACTTTTTGTTTTCGTCAAAGTTTCTGAAGATTTGGCGATTCGCCTCTTTGGTTTTTATTACGGGTACCCCCCCCAACAGCTACCTAAAAATCTCTTAAGCCCAGCTCTTACCTGGCTTTGGGTTCCGGCTCCTTGATTTTGCCTCATTTGGGCCTATAATGGAGAGGTTCAGTTAGTCTTGGCTGTTTGACTTTTGAGGGCTTCTTGGGAGTCTGCGGCTTTAATTTTTTGTATATGAATATTTACAAAATTTTTCAAATATTTAAAAAAATATAGATAAAAGAACGCATATATCGCTATGTAAATATGATATAATCGCTATTATTATAGGCATCTTTCTAAATATGCTTAGAAGCTATTTTTAGAATGTTCCAGGAGTTTTATGGCCATCCCCAATAAACCCAACCCCATATACACCATAATCCCGGGCGCAGCCCTCCAGTTCATCGACTACGAGGTGGATCTCTCCATCATGCGCGGGAAGCGCTACGTGGCCGACAGCCAGAAATATTTCCACGTGCGCCAGTCCCAGGACGCCTTCCAGGATCCCACCCTGGACAAGACAGTCCTCGTGCCCTTGGAGGAGGACGCGGACGCCACCGGCACCTTCTACAAGGATCGCACCATAGGCGAGAGGCTGCCCATGCACTACTCGGTCACCTACCTCTCGGCCTTCAAGGCCTTCGCCAACAACTGGCTGCCTTTTCCGGTGTTCGCTCACCAGGGCCAGACCTTCGATAAGAGCCCCATATTCGCCAACGGCCCCACGGACTGGGTGCGGGCCTGGTTCACGCCGCCGGACAATCCGGAGAGCCTCCTGTGGAAGCTCACCTTGGTCTTTGACCCGGTGGTGACGGACAACAAGGAGGAGGGAAACGGTGACGAGAAGGATTCGGTCTTCCATACCCTTACCCCGGCCGAGGTCTCGGCTGGCTCATCCTTTTCCTTGGCTTGGCACGAGAAGGACAACGCCTGGTTCGTGGATAGACGGAAGTGGGTAAAGAGCGGGCTCAAGACCATCTGGGAGAGCTATAGGAGGCTCCACCCCAGGGAGAGGCTCTCCCGGGTGGAGGACGGGGTGCCCCCTTACGTCTTTATGGATTCCTTGGACCAGGGCCAGGGAGACATCCCCCGCACCGAGTATTTGGCGCTCTACGAGGCGCTCTTGGAGGCGGTGCACCTAACTGATGCCATGTTCACCCAGAACAACCCGCCTATATTTGCGTCCCCCATCATGGTGGTGAACCCCAAGAACGAGACCCCTACCCAGGTGGACCTGGTGGTGGACATAGGGAACTCCCGCATAACCGGGGTTCTGGTGGAGACTCCCCCGGAGGGGGAGACTAGGCTCAACAACTGCTATCCCCTCATGCTAAGGGACATAAGCGAACCCTCTAAGACCTACAACGAGCCCTTTGACACCTCAGTGGAGTTCATGGAGCCGTATTTTGGGCCGTCGGAGTGGAGCTACTCCTCTGACTCCAGGGGGAAGCTCAACACCTTCCGCTGGCCCTCCACCGTGAGGGTGGGGGAGGAGGCCAAGAGGCTTTCTTATAACGCCCGAGAGGAGCAGGGACCCACGGGCATGTCGTCACCCAAGCGCTACCTCTGGGACACCAGGGCCAGGAAATACGTGCACTGGTATTTTAATAACTCCCATGACTACCACGGGAAGGGGAAGGAAGACCCGGCCATATCCTTTGGATCCTTTGTGCTAAACATCAATCCCTTGGGGATTCCTCTCACCTGTTTTAGAGATCCTGATAACCCGCGCACCACGGTGGGTAACAAGCGCCCGGATTTGGGAAAGGTGGTGCTTCCCGAGCCCATAGCCCGCTACGTAACCCCGGATGACGACATAGGGGCCTTCAAGGCCTCCTACAGCCGCAGCTCGCTCATGATGTTCCTCATATCCGAGCTCATCGCCCAGGCGCTCTCCTGCATAAACTCCCCCAAGAAGCGCTTTGGGCTTCCCAACTCGAATAGGGCCAGAAGGCTGAGGCGCATAATACTAACCATTCCCACGGCCATGCCCCTAGCTGAGCAGAACATCCTCAAGTGCTGGGCCAAGCTGGCGGTGGAGGCCGTGTGGTACAGCCTCGACTGGTGGGTGGACTTTTTTGAGAGGAAGGACTCCACGGACTTCAGGGCCTCACCTGACATTCGCTGCGACTGGTACGAGTCCACCTGCACCCAGATGATCTGGATCTACAACGAGCTCAACAAGAAGTTCCAGAATAACGGCTATGAGCTCTTTAAGCTCCTGGGAAAGCCCAGGGAGGTTAAGAAGAAGGATCAGCACGGAAAGGACTACTCCGAGACCGAGGATACCCTGCGTATCGCCTCCATAGACGTGGGGGGCGGCACCACGGACATCTCCATCATCACCTACCATATCCTGGAACCCAAGAGCGCCACGCCCTTCCTCATTCCCCACCAGGACTTCCGGGACGGCTTCAACGTGGCCGGCGACGACATCATGCGGGAGATAGTCATAAACGTGGTCAACAAGGCCGTGGTGGACGCGGCCTTGAAGAATGGCGTGCGGGACGCCTCCAACATCTTCACCAAGCTCTTCCAGGACACCGTGGAGATGGGCGCGGACGTGAACAAGATCCAGAACCAGCTTTTAAGGTCCCAGTTCGTGGCGCACATCTCGGTTCCCATCGCCCTCCACATCCTCAAGCGCTACGAGGAGACGGACATGGCTGGAGATGAGCTGGAGATTGAGGTAAAAGTTAGAGACGTCTTAGGCATAACTGACAACGAGCTCACCCAGTCCAGTTATCTAAACAGCATAGCCTCCTACGTGGATAGGCGTATTGTTAATTCCGGATGGAGTGATTTCTCCATCCTCAACTTTTCCTTCACGGTTAATATGCGGGAGGTGGATCTAGCCGTCAACAAGGTCATAGAGCCAATCCTGGTGGGCCTAGGCGAGATAATAAACCTCTACGACTGCGACATCCTCATCATGACCGGAAGGCCCTCCAGGTGGCCGGCCATCATGAACGCCCCCTACGAGCGCAATTACTTGCCAGTTGACCGCATCGTGCATATGCACAAGTACCGGGTGGCCCCGGACTATCCCTTCGTCAACCACGGACACATAGAGGACCCCAAGACCTCCGTGGTCTTGGGGGCCATTGTCTGCTCCCTGGCCGAGGTAGGGCTCTCAGGTGTCACCATTGACACGGCCACCTTCATACCGCAGCCCATCAACCGCTTCATAGGAAAGCTGGACAGCAACGGCCAGCTCTCCAACGCCGCGGCCAACGTCTGGTTCACCAACACCGAGGTGCACTCGGGTAAGGAGGTGGTTAACGCCACCAAGGAGATAATATTCACCGCCAACGCGGACGTGGGCTTCAGGCAGCTGGAGTGCGATCGCTGGACCACCACCCGGCTCTATAGCCTAGAGTTCCGCGACGACCGCGCGGCCCAGGCCGCCGTGGGCATGACGCCCTACACCGTGGAGCTGCAGTTTGATATGAAGGAGGCCGTGGAGGCCGAGGACTGGTCCAAAGGCGGCGTGAACCAGCTTCTTCGTCGAACCGAAGGCACCCTGAAGGTGCTCTCGGTCATGAACAAGCACGGGCAGAAGGTGTCCAACGACAGCATCCAGGTGCGTCTCCAGACTCTCAAGAACGTGGACGGCTACTGGCTAGATACCGGTGACCTCAGCTCAGTGTGAGTTTAGCCTCGTGGTAAATATTCGTGTATATGGAAAAGGCCAAGCAAATATGAGAGAAATCCCCCGCTTTTAGGCGGGGTTGCCCAAAGCTTTTATGAATGTTTTTTAAGATTATTTGTGTAAGTTTTAAGAAAGTTTTTGTGAAAGTTTTTGTGAAAGTTTTTGTGACAGTTTTTAGCTGATTTTTTAGCTAAATTCTTATTATGTAAGTTTTTTTTATTTTTTATAAGGTAAGGTTTTAGCTAAGTTTTTAGCTAAGTTTTAGCTAAGTTTTTGCTAAGTTTTTAGCTAAGTTTTTAGCTAAGTTTTTAGCTAAGTTTTTATAATGTGTGAACAGGAAAAAATTTTTTTAATGTAAGTTTTCTTTTAGTTTTTGAAATGTTTTTTTATGAATTTTCTCTGAATTTTATAGAGATTTTCAGGTAGCGGCCCTTAGGGTTAGCGCGGGAGATTTGAGGAGTTAAACAATGGATCCGGAAAAATTGACAGCATGCGCCATCGAGCTTAAGAACTTGGCCAAGGAAGGTGAGAGGTGGCTTACCGACAACGAGGAGGCCCAGGGCGACCAGAGCGAGGAGAGGAAGAACCTCCGGAGGTGCGCCAGGCACTTAAACAGCATCTACCACGCCGCGGCCAATAAGATGGGGATAGCGGTCTTTGGGCCCAGCCAGGTGGGGAAATCCACACTCATCTCGGCCTTGGCCAAGCCCAAGCGCGGAAAGCTCATGGTGGACTTCCAGGGGACGCTACTGGACTTCATCAACCAGGTGAACCCCACGGGTGGTAAGGAGACCACGGCTTTGGTCACCAGGTTCTCCATAGACAAGCCCCCCAAGTCTCCGGATGACTCCCTTCCGGTGTGCCTGAAGATCTTCTCCGAGATGGACGTCTTGAAGATTCTCGCCAACACCTATTTCGCCGAGGGGCAGGGTGCCTACAAGATAGACCAAGACGAGCTCTCCGCGGTTTTGACGGATCTGGCCAAAAAGCTAAAGACTCCCGCCAACGCGCCCACCATTGATGATATGGAGGACTTCAAGGAGTACGTGGACAACATCTCCCGGCCCTTCGCCTCGGGTGAGCACCTCATCAGGCTCTTCTGGCCCTCGGCCGTGGATTTGGCCCAGAAGTTGGACATTGAGGATAGGGCCCAGCTCTTCTCCTTCATCTGGGGGAGGGTGGACGAGTTCACCAGGCTCTATGTGCTTCTCTATAAGCATTTGGAGAAGCTTAGCTTTCCGGAGGTGGCCTTTACGTCCGTTAAGGCCATATACGACGAGTCCCTTAAACCCCAGGACGGTCGCCTCAATAGCGTCCTCC
This sequence comes from Deltaproteobacteria bacterium, assembly GCA_031278795.1. The sequence goes on from JAITJT010000176.1 coordinate 11,324, forward strand.
ACGTGGATAGGCTCCTTGGGCTCCTAAACGAGGATCAAAGCGACACTATTCCAGTGGTCTCGGCCTCGGGTAGGAAGGCCGAGTGGCCCAGGCCGGTCCTTTGCGCCTTGATAGCCGAGATACATGCCCTGGTGAGCGAGGCCCCGGGGGAGTTCATGGACAACGCGGATATCTTGGACTTCCCGGGATATAGGTCCCGCAACAAGTACGAGAACTTCCGGGAGGCCTTGAAGAAGCCCGAGGAGGTGAAGAACTGCTTCCTAAGAGGCAAAGTCGCCTATATGTTCCAGCGCTACTCGGCCAACAAGGAGATAACCATCATGTTACTGTGCATAAAGCACAGCAACATGGATATCGCCGATCTCCCGGAGGCTATCAACGCCTGGATAAACGAGAGCCACGGAAGCACCCCGGAGGAGCGCTGGGGCAAACCCGTGTGCCTCTTCTTTGTCTTGACCTTCTTCAACACCCACATGCAGAGGCTGGAGGGCTCCACGGATCTAAAGCAGATCTGGGACACGCGCTTGGCTGCCTCGCTCACCCAGCCCTTTGGGGTGTCCGAGTGGCCGGAGACCTGGGCCAGGAACGGCCGCATAACGGTTCCCTTCAACAACTGCTTTTGGCTCTTAAACGTCTATATCAGCAAGACCTTCCTCAACGTGACGGCACTCAATTTAGAGAACGGCACCGAGGTGGAGCTCTCCCCCATGGAGGAGGACAACAAAGAGGAGACCAACACGGTCTACATAGGGAAGGGCATCCGCCAGGGCATGGAGGGCTGGCTAGGAAAACTTAGGGAGGCCTTTTTAGCCACCCCGGCGGTCCAGAAGCACTTCGCGCACCCGGGCGAGGCCTGGGACGGGGCCGTACTCTCGGAAGACGGCGGCTGCGACTACATAATATCCAAGCTAACACCCATCCTACGCACTGACCCTAAAAGCAACCAGCTCCAGGCCCTAGCCTTGAAAGAGGGGAAGCACCTCCACGAGATCCTTAGCTACTTCTACCAAGGCGGGTCCACGGACGAGGAGACCCAGAACAAGAGAACCATCTACGCGAGGCTCAACGCGACCATCAGCAAGCTGGGAAACCCCGGGAAGGTGGATAGGGCCCAGGCCTTCTTCCAGGGCACTCCCTGGCACCGTTTTGGGCTCTTCCAGAGGGATCTAACCTACTCAGACGACGAGTGCTATGAGATCTTCAACCGCCCGGAGTCCATTCCGCTTCCGGACAAGATCGGAAAAGACGACACTTCCTTCCAGCAGGCCACTCCCCAAAGGCCTGTGGTGGACGAGTCCTTCATACCCTCAGAGGACGACATCCTCAAGCTCTTTGACAGTGACGAGGCGGCTGTGCAGCCCCAGGCCCCCCAGAGCGGGGCAGCCGGGGCCACCCAGGCCCTCAGGATGGACGACAAGGCCACCTACTACAGAAGGATCCTAGAGACCGAGTGGCAGGCCAATCTGGAGAGGCTGGCCAACGACCGCTACAAGTTGCGCTATTTCGGATTCGACCCCAAGGACATGAAGGATCTGATCCAGGAGCTCAAGTCCGCGGCCCAGCGCCTAGGGGTCTTCCAGGCCATTGAAAACGACGTGCGGGACGTAACAGCCTACGCCAACGTTAACCAGGAGGCCATGGTCTGGATACTGGCCCGCATAGCCTCGGCCAGGCTCTCGGAGTTCATCGTCTACCTGGGCTTCTCCCCCAGAACCCTCCCGGACCCCAAGGAGCGCACGGTCAAAATCGCGGGAAAGGATTTCACCCTCTTCCAGACCCTCCCCGAGGTGGGAGAGTACCCGGTCCTTCCGGATCTCCCGCCCCCCTACGACGTCCCTTACCATACCAGCTGGAAGCTAGCCCTCTTTCAGCTGATGATAGACAACGTCTACTTTGCCGAGAAGACCTACAACATCAAGGAAAACGAGCGCCTGGGAACCCTGCGCACAAAGGTTGCCAAGGAGAACGATGCCCTCAGCGACACAGGGGCCGTGCCGCAGATGAAACTGGTTTAAGCCGGGATTTTACGAAAGAGCTAAGGATAGGCTTGAATTTCTCGGAATTTGGCCTAAATAATTATGGAAAGATGGCTTACGCGCCTGGGACAACGTGGGCATATTTATATGTTTGTGTCCATATTTAGATGTTCAGGCAAATATAAAGGTGTTTCTCTATTTTTGTGAAGTAAATTCTCCTTTTTTTAATTACTAGCTTCATAATACGGTATTTTTTTTCTTTTTAAGCTTTGCTTGCTAAGTTATGATTAGAGGGTTTGATTTGTTTCCATTGGAGGGCATTCTGGTAGGTTAGAAGCCTTCCGAGGAGGGATTTTGCTAATTAGTTTTTTGGATATTGGCGCTTAGGTGAGAGTTGATCGCAACCTTCTCAAAAGGGAATTTATCCGAGATTTACGGATCTATTTTGTATATAAGGCGTTAAAAAACCTCTGGTTTTGGGGAGTTTTTCAATTATCTGTGTCAAAATCCCCGTGTTTAAAGTAAAATAGGTAAAGGTTGGAACTTTTTTATTTTTGGAGCTTTTTTTTTGAGTGGCATCGCGCGCGTTTTTCGCGCTTAAAATTAGGATTTATAAGACAAAGGCTTTTTAATCTTTATTTAAATTCCTGGAAATAAGTATATGAAAAATCCGCGGAATATATGTCCCTTTGGCTTTGTTAATTGAACGAAAATTAAATATTATCTTTTTTATTATTCCACTCACTTTTAACGTTTGAATTT
>JAITJT010000213.1 GCA_031278795.1 Deltaproteobacteria bacterium
CTCCGAGGGAGAGCCCAAGGAGGCCTCTTGAGGGGCTGTCAGACGTAGGGGGTACTCCACGACAGTGGCATCAGACATACCTTCCTGGCCCATCTCCACCGGACCTACACCTGGAACCGGCCCTAGCTCGGCCTGGGCCAGCTGGATCTCTGGGGATGGCAGCTCCATCAGCCTGGTTATGGGCATCTCCTTAACCGGAGTCGGTTCTTCTGGTGGGCCGCCTGGCTTAGGCAGCTCCGGTGGGGTAGCCACCCCCTCCGGGGGTGGATTTTTCGAGAAAGCATCGGCTGAGGTGCTGGTTACTGAGATGAACCTTTCCCCTTCGACATAGCTTGGAGGAGGAGTGGACGGGCTCTGGGGTAGCTCCCCATCACTCTGGAGGCCAGCATAGAGCACCTGGAAGGCGCATTCGCGCTTAACGCAGCTGACAGTAGTGTAGATAGGGGCGACGGAGGCTTTTTTCAGGGAGACCTTACCGTTATCCACGGCTAAATCCACAGCCAGGATAGCGCTCCTCTCCCTGGGCTTGGTTCTCTGGTTGGAAACAAAGTTCCCAAGGGAATAGGCTACTAAGGTAAAGCCCCTCGCGGTCTGGAGGACATCTATGGGCTGAAGCACGTGGGGGTGGGTGCCTATTATTAGGTCAGCCCCGTTGTCGGCGGTGAACTGGGCCATGGTTATCTGGGAATTACTGGGCTTCTCCTGGTATTCATTGCCCCAGTGGAACAGAACCACGATAACATCGGGCGCGAGCTCCTTGGCCTTGGTGAGCCCCTCCAAGACGGACTCCTCGGAGATAACGTTCAAGCTCAGGCTTTCAGGATTGTCAGCATTGGGAAGCGAGGTGTTGCTGCCATAGCTGAAGTTTAAAAGGGCCCACTTCAACCCATCGTATTCCACCAGAAGCGGCTGGTTTGGGAGGATGCTTTCGGTTCCCAGGCCCGTCCAGATCAAGCCCATGCCGTCAAGGATCTCGATTGTTCTTTTGGCCCCGGTGTTTCCCTTGTCAAAGATATGGTTGTTGGCCAGGGTCACTATGTGAACGCCCATGTCCACAATGGCGGCGGCGAGCGAGTCCGGGGTATTGAAGGCTGGATAGCCGGAATATTTGGATTTTTCCCCGGCAAAGGTGGTCTCCAGGTTTCCTATGACCATGGAGTTGGCCAAATAAGGCTTTATCCTCTGGAACTGAACGCGAAACTCATAATCCTTACCTTTTTTGGCGTATTTCAGCTGCTGCCCGTGGCACATGATGTCGCCAATGAAGAGCACCCTGGACTCCCTGGGTCCGGCTTTCCGGCCCCTTGGCGACCTATCCGGATAAACATCCTCTCTGGTATCTCCACCAGGTTCCCTGGGGGCGGGCCTAGCTCCGGAGGCAGGGGTGAGATCCGGGGGAGCTTCCTTGGGCGGGATTTCAAAAACAAGCACCGAGTTGTCCAAGACCAACCTGGAGGGATCCTCCATCAAAGGGCCGCCGCTCTGGGAGTAGAGAGGGGCCGTGGCCACAAAGAACAAAAATATCAAGCTTGCGAGGAGTGAAAGATGTTTTTTCATAAAATTATCATTTGTGAAATCTGGAAATCATTTCCTTTTAGACATATTTGTCATAATTGGCACTAAGGGAAAAAAAATTACCATGAAGCCCATCATTATCTATCTTGCCTTTATCTTGCTATCTATCAAAATAATCTTAAAGGCTTGTCAGAGAGTTTTCACGAAATATGAGCGGGTTCTGGGGCCGTCAAATTCGCAGAAAAATATTCCCTGCCAGTTGCCCAGGATCATGGAACCATTCTCCACCAGGACGGTCACGCTAGAACCAACGGCGGATGCCCGGAGGTGGGCCGAGCTGTTGCCCTCGGCATGCCTGAACTCAGGTCTATCCGGAAAGGCCTTGGAAAGACCAAAGAGGATATCGCCCTGGACGGAAGGGTCAGCGGCCTCGTTGATGGTGACCCCGGCCGTGGTGTGGGGTACGTATACGACAACAAACCCATCATTTAACCGGCTCTTGTAGATAACGTCCCTGAGCGAGTCCGTTATATCAACCATCTCTTGTTCTTTGGTTTTAAGCGTGAATCTGAACATTAGATTGACCTTTTCTTATGTGTTTAGGCTGAAAATATGGTGAAATAAATATTTTATGGCATATTGATCGGTGGGTCAAGGATAATTTTATATTGTGAAAATATTTCCCCAATTTATAGAACATTATTGATAATTAAACACGAGTTGTTGATGGAGGAATGATTAAGAGGGGAAAGAGTCTAAAATTACTCAAATAAGCAAGTTGAGCGAAGGGAATCCAATACAGCTAAGGCGAAAGGGCCGCTTAAAGAGGATAAGATAAGTAGAGCTTGAGGTTTTGTTCGACTATTTTTTATTTTCCGCAAAAACTAATCGTTAATCTAAAAGGACTCGAAAATAATAAGTGACGAGCAATTATTTTGGCTTACATAGTTCTTTCAAAATTTAAAAATTTAAAAATTTAAAAAATCTAAAAAAAAATATGAATTTGAAAATCTAAAAACGTAAAAAGCTAATAATATAAAGACTAAAAGAGCACAAAATATAATGAATTAAAAAACTTTAATGATTTAAAAATTACCAATCACTTAGCAGATAGGTAAAATATTTGTCCTATATGAATAAACTTTTTTCATGAAAAAGTGATGTCTTGTGAAAATAAAAATTGATCTACATACTTGCTGCGTCTGTACAATAGTGCGAAATGATACACCTTTGATGATATTATTTCTAAGAAAAAAAAATACTGATTTAGAAAATCTAGTCAAAAAAAAAGCCCATATCTCTTATGGGGATAAATTCCCCACAAGAGATATAAGGCTAAATAAAAGCTAAGGCAATGTCTAGAAAAATGTTAAGGAAGCTTTAGTAAAGCTGTGTCGCGGCGGTAGTTGAGGCGTCCTCATCCTTCTTGGGCCGCTTGGGCACCTCGTTTTCGGCGGTGTTAACCACGCGCTCCACATGCACCGTGATCTTCTTTTTGAGGCAGAACTTCTTGAGCTTGTAGTTCATGAGCTGCGGGGAGATTTTGAGGCTTCTCGCGGCCTTCGCGGCATTTCCACCGGCGGCCTCCAACGCGGCGGCAATGCGCTCCACCTCAGCGGCCCGGTGGAGGAAGAGACCCGTCCTCACCGGCTCGTACTTGGGAAGCGTCCCGGAAGACATGTCGCTCACCTTGACGCTTTTGCCCTTCAAAACATCCACAAAGAGCGTGGAGTTGAAATGGGAAAGCTTCAAGAGTTCCTCGTCTTTGGAAACCTGGTTCATGGCGGACTCCAGGTTGTAATAGAGCTCCTGGACATTCCCTGGCCACAGATACTCCCGGAGGGCCTCGGTTACGCCTTCTTCTAGGGAGCTCACCTTCCTTTCCAGCCGCTCGTTTAAGACCTTGACGAAGTGCATGGTGAGGATTTCTAGATCACAGAGGCGCTCCCGCAAGGGCGGTATGGTTATCAAAACAATCCCAAGCTTCAACATAAGCTTGGGGAGGAAGTTTCCCTGTCCCACGGCTTCCCTGGGATGAACCGTGGTGGAGCTAATCAGCTTGACGTCCACGTCAAACTCGTCAGTGCCCCCTACCCTTCTTATCTTACTCTCCTCACAAGCCCTCAAAAGCTTGTTCTGGAGACCAATTGGGAGGGTATTCACCTCATCTAGGAAGAGAGTGCCACCCTTGGCCAGCTCGAAGAGCCCGGGCATGGACTTGGCGCCGGTGAAGGCGGCTTCCTCGGTTCCAAACAAGGTTCCGTCCAAGAGGCTCTCAGGGAGTGACGAGCAGTTAAGGGTGAGGAAGGGGGCATCCTTCCTAACGGATATGTTGTGCATGACGTTTGCGAACATATCCTTTCCGGTGCCAGGCTCCCCGTAAAACATGACAGGTGACATGGAATCCGCTGAGTTCCTGAGCGTTTCCAGGTTGGAAAGCATCTGGGGATCCTCGGTCACGATGTCTTCGATACCCATCACGGTATGGGGGGATTTGTCCTGGGAGGCGTTTGTGTAATTTTTCCTCAGTTCCGCGTAATCGTCCAAGGACTGCCCATAGTCGCTGGTGAAAGCGATGCAGCCCACCAGGGCGCCCTCCCGCATGATGGGGAAGATGTTCTGAATCGAGTTGATCAGCTTCCCTTGATGGGTGAAATAGCAGCAGGGGTGGTTATACAGGGGTTTTGAGGAAAATATGGACAAAAGCGCTGGATGGCTCGCGTTGTCAGAGACCTTGTAGAGATCCAGCAGGTTTTTGCCCAAGGCGTGTATTGGATCAAAGTTATCGATCCTGCCCTGAGCTTTGTTGTAAAACACAATTTCAGAATTGACGTTCATGATGATTACGCCGGTCGGCAAGTCATCCAAGATCTGGGAGAGCAAATCTGTGCTCCCAAGACCCCACGTCAAATTTTCAAGTCCAAATGAATGCATATATAGTTCTCACTAAGGCGCAAGGCAGTTATAAATTTATGATAAATATGATGAGGATCAAAAAAGCGAAAGAGGCCACTAATACTAACAAGATTTTAGCAACAAGTTGACAATATTAAAAAAGTGGCAACTATACTAAAGTTAACTAATGATGATCGCTCATTCATGGGTTAAATCAAATCACAAGCCGCAGGTTTAGCATTAAAAAAGAAATAATGAAACAATTGACTCATGAGGTGGCGTGAAGACTCATACGGGGGTAAAAGGAGAGTTGTTAAGGGGATAAAAGAGGAAAATGCACAACAATACAAACCCGCCTGGTATAAAATCAATATGTCTAAGCAAATCCTAAATAACGGCCAAGCGCCGTTATCGCAGGTGCTGTTAAAAATGAATATATAATAAAAAACTTAAAAGGTAAATGATAAAAAAGTTTTTAAAACAAATTTTTGATTTTATCCAAATTTGTTTGACGTGGCAAAAGAGCTCTAAATCTGACAGTTCTCAACTTAAGTAATACATTTATTGTCGAGGCTCAAGAAGTAAAAATAAAAAAGGATTGACTTAAGGTTTAGGCGATAGATTTATGCCTAAGACTCTAAATCAATCCTTGGAAAAGAGATTAAGGATTTTTCAAAGGCCTGGAATCACCAAAAAAACTACCCGAATCACAAAAAATGGAAATACAATTATTTTCAAGAAGATATGTTGATCCAAAAGACTTTGATCTGGCGCAAGATGCACCTTTGCAATACGTTTCCCCTATTATGCTAAACGATCACTTGTTTCTCTAGTTAAGGACATTAAAAGAGGCGTTGGTGAAATAAAGAAGGATACCCTTAGGGGAAATTGACTGACGCGGATTAACGTGGAGGTGCAACTTGAAAATATTTAGATTATTAAAGATCTTGTCAAAATTGCGGCACTCTTCCGTGGGATAAGCGGTTTTTAAAGCATTAAATGCGCTTCATTACCACACTCACGTCTGCACCGAGAGGGAGATTCATCGTATTTTTGTCCAAGAAATCAATTGTGTCGCACTGAGTACCATCTGGCAGGCATGTCTTCCAGGTCGTCTTATCAACTTTTTCGTAAATGATATTGGTTTCATTGGCCACTTCGTCATTTAAATAAACCGTGAGTTTGTCGTCAGAAAATGCGGCCTTCAGGTTGAGGGTGGGCGGTAAATTTTCGCCATATAGTATTTTTAGGTTGTCACGAGAGGCATCAACGTCTATTTTCCATTCACCGATAAATGGATTGCTGCTTCCGCAGCCAAAGGAGAATGCAATGAATGATAAACATATTAAAAGCGTTAACACTAGCTTGCGCATATTATGGTTGCTCCCAATTTTTATGGTAGAAATAAAATTACAACGCATTTTTATTTTGTTAATTAAAAACATCACCTTGAAAACATCCATGTTTCAGGAATACAGTGCGTTGAATCAGGGAGAGATCTTAGCACAATCCAGAAAAAAAAGCATCTAATAAATTAGGATATTTTATATATAGTAATTTATAATATATATATCATAAATCAAATATTTTCTCATTAGTTATAATATATGACTAGAAATTATGGTTTGGCGAGGAATTTTGAGCGGGTATAATAGTTTAGGTAACTAAAAGATTAATTAAAGAAGCTTGAGGGGTACGCTCCTTTAAGTATAAGGAGAGAATCAAGAAACTCTAGTAAAGGGGGGGTGGAAATTTAAAAAAAAGCTAATAGCGCTTAGTGCCAATTACAAACCCTGAAAAATCTTCCCTGGGGCCTCGAGATTGTATTTCTTTAGCTTACGTGAGACGCCAGCCTGGCTTATACCTAGGACCACGGCCATCTCCCTAGTGCTCCGGCAGGTGGCCAGGGCTTCCATGAGAAGCTTTTTCTCTATCTCGTTCAAGGTGGCCGTGAGGCCTTTGCCGAGATGGCTTTTCATGGGCAAGGTTTCAATCTCGTCTGGGACGCTAGCGCTTTTGACGAAAGCGCGCCTCAGATCAAAAACAGGCATTTCCACGCCAGGGCCGAAATATAGTTTCAAAAAGGATCCAATATTACTTGTGCCACTGAAGAGGACGGCCTGGTGGATGGAATTTTTCAGTTCACGAATATTTCCAGGAAAAGAATAATTCGACAAGATTTCCTCGGCGAGAGGATCCAGGAACTTGTTGGTTCCATAGCGTTTGTTGAGGCTCGCAAGCTCGTCTCTCGCCATATCCAGCATGTCATCGCGGCGTATTCTCAAGGGCGGGATGACAATGGAATGGGTGGAAAGCTTCTGATAGAGCTCCGGAAGGAACTCTTTTCTCTCCACCATGACATCAAGATCCTTGGAGGAGGAAAAAATGATGGTGGCGAAGGATTCGTAGACGGCTGAGCCCCCCACGCGTCTATATTCACGCTTGGCTAAAAAAGTCTGCAATCGCAGTTGGAAGGATAGCGGCATGTTGCAGATATTTTGAAGATATAGAGTGCCCCTTCCCACGAGATCTAGCACTCCCGAGATGGAATGGCTTGGATTGTGTTCGCCGTAAGCGCCGGCTTCCACGCCAAAGAGTTCCGCCTCCAGGCTCTGCTCATCTGTAAAGGCGCAATTTATCCTATAGAAAGTTTCCTTGGCCCTCATGGAGCTAAGATGCATGAAAAGCGCAACAAGGACCTTCTCGGTGCCGTCCTCTCCCAAGAGCAAAATATCCTTGAACTGGAAGCGTACATAGCGTCTAGCTTTTTCTATAGCCTCTTTCATATCGAAGCTTTTGAGATAAAACTCAGGTATTTGATCGTCTTTTACCGTGAGATTTGAAAGCTCCTCTTCAATTGAAGAAAGCACGCTCTTTTCCCAAGTATCGGAGGTATCCTGTCTGACTATGCCGCCAAGATCTTTTTCCGTGATGATAACCATGGAGACAGAAGCGTCCTGGGCGAAGACCGGGTACCCCGTGAGAAAAACCTCCCTGGACGTATTCGGAAATGTGGAAGAGGCCGAAATTCTACGCTTGTGGGCTAGTACCTCGTAGGCGACTGATAAATCGGCCAGCTTGGCCTCGCGGAGGTAGTTAAGAGGCATCCCCAGGATATCCCTTAGGGAAACGCCCAGGTGATCGGCCGCCACGCTGTTCAAAAAGACAAGGCATCCACGGTTGTCAACAATTATCAATCCTTCGGAGGAGGTATCAAGCACCTTCTTGAAGAGCTGGTTTAAGAAGGTCATTGAAGGAGCCGAATCAAACAAACTACCCAGCACCCTATAATCTAGGATCGATAAGGCCAGGCCCTCAAGGTTTCCCTCAAGCGGCTGGGCTAGCATGTAAGCCCCTTCTAACTCTGGAATATGTATGGACGATACCTCGCCCGAGCTCTTTGTCACGCTTAAAATTTTAGTGTAGCATTCCGGCAATAGCTCAGATATATGCATGCCTATTAGTTGTTGAACAGATTCGCCAAAAATCTCCACAACATTCTGATTTGCCGCAAATATCTTGCCTTGCGCATCAATTAAAAGCACTCCAATTGGGAGGCTTTCCAATGCAGTTGTAACATTAAGCTTTTTTATATTCTCAATGTCATTTAGCTCGTCAGGGGGATTTGTCATTCGTCTTCTTTAGTTTTAAATTCTTTATTGATTGTATTACGCAAGTGGCCCATACATTTTCACTCTGGGTCAAACAAAAAAGTTTAGGCAATATTGGTAAAGGATCAGACAGGTTCAAGAAAATCGGAGAATTGTTAAAAAATTTCTTGCCAGTCATCACTTGCTTCAAACTAAGCAATATCGTTCTGGATACTGTTTAACATATAAAAAAGGTCGTATCAATATAATTTCCTTAACTTTTTTCAAATCTGTGATACATAAAATGCTCGATGTTGAGTCTTATATTTGAAAATTTTCTGTTTTTCCGGAAAACAAAAAATTTTTTCCATTTTGACAATCAATTTTCACAAGATTTTAAACTTGAAAAAAATTATCACTCTTCCCTAAAAGTGCCTTTGAACAATAATGCTTAATTACACAAAAATTATCAATAACAGATATTTTTAATATCTTTTATTATATTTAGCATATTTAAGCAAGCAACAATTATAGGCACTTTATGAACATAAAATGACTCAAAAAATAAAATTTGGGCATAAATCCCATATTATCCTAATAAATGTCATAAACACTGAATTATATCATAATCATCAGTATTGAATCAAAATATTTTTAAAAAAAATACAAAAAAAAGAAAAATCAGCTTCTTACTGCCCAAGAAAAACGAGAGATTTTTTTTAGCCAAAGAAAAGTTATACTTTTAGGCTAAACAAATATTTTTTATATCTTATATTCTTGAATAATCAACTATTAGGCTTAAACTATCATTATATTATAATTTTATCATTATAATATTTGTTATTATCCTCTTTAAATTATATATGTTCTAAAGTATGATCTATATTCATTTTCGATTCATAACTGTTTCGGAGAAAAATCAGAAATTATAAAGCGGTCTATCGTATAAAACAGACGCAAAAATGGAATGATTTGCCTCATAATTTGAATCGACTTTTTCGGCTGTGCAAAAAACAATCGCAGCATCATGTTCTTTCAACCGCCATCGTGTCATGCGATTCAAAAACGGCAAAAATTTTTCCCTAAGGCGCGGTGCGATTTTTTCCAGTTAAGATAGCCACTTTGACAATCTTTGTCAATTGATAATTGAGCCTTCCATCTATTTTTAATCACACAATATAAGCCTACAACGTAAGGAACATCAATATTTATGATGATTCATGATGATTCATATTTTTATTTCTCTTTGATTCGCAAACTAATCATGGTATCCCGTAAGCATGATTTATATTACTTTCCGGATCAAAATTTATCGCCTCCATCTTTTGCGAGCTAGTTAGACCAACTTTCCAAAAAATGAAATTTACAATTTACACTTTTGAGATTATGCGAATTATCACTTATTTAGCGCCCTTTCAAGCTGAGATGACTCTTTAGGTTCCGGCTAAGCGCCCCTTCCTGCTGAAAGGTCTCATAGAGAGCGAGCGCTACTTCATATAAATGGACTTGAAATTTAAAAGGGGGACGGGCAATCTCTTGCCCGTCCCCCTCTCATATTCCAGGAACAAGTATGTCTGTCTAGCTTACTTCTTCAAAAGCCTCAAGCCGTTGGCCACGACTATGAGACATACTCCAATGTCCGCGAACACCGCCATGTACATGCGGGTGAATCCGAAAAAGGTGAGTATCAGAAACGCGAATTTCACAAAGACGGAAAGCGTGATGTTTTCCCAGAGGTGCCAGTTGGTGACCTTGGAGAGCTTGATGAAGGCGGGAATCTTTCTCAAGTCATCATCCATTATGGCCACGGACGCCGTCTCTATGGCCGTGTCCGTGCCCGCTGCGCCCATGGCGAAACCTATGTCAGCCTTGGCCAGGGCCGGTGCGTCGTTTATGCCGTCTCCCACCATGCCCACCTTGCCCTCTTTACCTAAAGAGGTAACAATCTTTAGCTTGTCCTCCGGAAGGAGCTGGCTTCTGTACTCGGCCACACCCACCTGGGAGGCGACAATCTTGGCGGTTCTCTCGTTGTCGCCCGTGAGCATGCAGGTTTTTACACCTAGCTTCTTAAGCTCACTCAAGGCCTCCAGGCTCTCCTGGCGCACGGTGTCGCTCACCGCGAAGAGTCCTAGGATCAACTTATCCGTGAACAAGGTGACGACACTCTTGCCCTCGCCCTCCAGTTTGGTGAGGGTTTCTGCCACATCGGCACCGGGTTCCAAGATCCTTGAGAGCAGCCTGAAGTTTCCCAGATAGAGGAGCTCGCCTCCAATCACCCCGGAGACGCCCTCGCCCGGGAGGGCCTTGAAGTCCTCCACCTCCTCGAGCCCCTTGGGGTCAATGCCCTGGGCGTTGAAGATGGCTCTCGAGACCGGATGATCCGAGCGGTGGGAGATGCTCGCCACGAGCTTTTGGAGTTCTCCTGGCTTATCCTCTATGAAGTTCACCATATCTGTCTGGACAGGCTTTCCGTAGGTGATGGTTCCGGTCTTATCCAGGGCTATTACCTTGAGTTTTCTGCCTTCCTCCAGGAAGGTGCCGCCCTTGATCAAGAGGCCCTTGCGGGTAGCGGCCGCAAGGCCGCTAACGATAGTAACGGGTGTGGAGATGACCAAGGCGCAGGGGCAGGCAACAACTAAGGTGATTAAGGCCCTATAGACCCACTCGTGCCAGGAGCCGCCAAAGAAGATGGGCGGAACCAGAGCCACCAGAATAGCCGCTATGAACACCGCCGGGGTGTATATTTTAGCGAAGTTATCCACGAAGCGCTGGATAGGGGCCCTGGTGCTCTGGGCCTCCTCCACGGCCTTGAGGATGCGCGACAAGGTGGAGTTCTCATAGGCCTCGGTTACCTGGTAGTCAAAGGATCCAGCCTCATTGACTGTGCCCGCGAATACCATGTCGCCTACGGTCTTTTCCGCCGGGGTGCTTTCACCGGTGATAGGGGCCTCGTTTATGGTGGAGTTACCAGAGACGATCTTTCCGTCCATGGATAGCTTCTCACCAGGCCTTACCCTCACCTTGGCGCCCACCTTCACCTCAGAGGCCTTAACCTCCACAAAGGTGCCGTCCGGCTGCTCCACCGTGGCCTTTTCCGGGGCCAGGCTCATAAGTCCGGAGATGGCCGCCCGCGCCCGGTTGAGGCTCCTGTCCTCCAAGGCCTCAGCTAAGGTGAAGAGCACCATAACCATGGCCGCCTCGGCAAAGTCTCCCAAGATAACCGCCCCGATGACCGCGACGCTCATCAAGGCGTTCATGTTTAGCTCAAAGTTCTTAAGGGCTATCAAGCCCCTCTTGAAGGTGGCGAAACCTGCCAGGTAGATGGCGCCCACCGCCAGGATGATGGTTACCCACTCGGGGGCCCCCCGAAGCTCGCAGACCTCGGCCCCCAAGGCGATGATGGCGGCGATCACGAGCTTTTTCCAGCCGTGGTCGGATGTCTGGGCTTCGGGTTTGCTCTCCTCTATTAATGTAGGGGCCATGTCCAAGTCCACCAGGGCCTTCTCCAGGCCAGCGGTGGAATCCAGGTCATGGGTTATGGACAAGATCCTGCTAAGGAGATTGAACTCCAGGGCGTAGACCCCTGGATAGTTATCCAGCTTGTGCCTAATGAGGTTCTCCTCCACTGGACAGCACATATTGTTTATTTGGTAGCGCACCACCTTGTGGGAGCCTTTGGCGTCCAGCACCTGGAACAGAGGCCTCTCGGTGGAGCAGGCCACGCAGCAGCTGGCGCAGCTGGCTTCATGGTCATGCACCACGGTCGCCTGGATAGGCCCATGGTCATAGCCGCAGGCGTCATGTCCGTGGTCATGGTCGTGACCGCTCTCATCATGGCCGTGGTCGTGGTCATGGCCGTGGTCGTGGTCATGGTCGTGGTCATGGTCATGGTCATCGTCATGGTCATGGTCATGCGCGGGCTGAGCGCCCCCGGCCTGGGCGGCCGCGGCCGCGGCCCGGCGGGCTAGCTCCTCTGGATCCCTATCCTCATGGACCAAGGTGGACGGATCCACCGGAGGCGGCATATAGACCGCGCAGACATTCTCCACAATCTTGTCCGGATACATGGCTATCTGATCCAGGGCTACCTTTATCTCGTCCGCGGTGGACAGGCTGTGCACCACGGTGAGCACGCGATTTTTGAGGTCAAAAACCAAAACCCTCACCCCGGGGTAAAACTGCAGCTTTTCCTTGATGAGTTTCTCCTCCAGTGGGCAGTCCATATACTTTATGTGGAACTCGTCAGCCCTTTCCACGCCTTCCTGGGGATATATAGGGCAGTTAGCCTCTCCTTCGGGATTTTCGCCAGCGGCCTTGGAGAGATCCTCGGCTTGGCTAGATGTGCTTTTGATCATAATATTATCTCTCCTCATGAATGTTTGAGGTTAAAAGCAAAACGTGCGATTATTTACTTCCAGATTTTGGATTCCGGGGCTAAGGGGCGTGGCGGTATGGGCATTGCCCCACCATCGGTGAGGGATCCCCCGGCCCTCAATGGGAGATGAGGGTTTTTATAGACAGTTGCGCTATAAATAGCACAATATATAACTGTAGATAACAGTAATCAAAAAATGAAGATAATTATCATATCTTCCTTTTTTTGACTTAGAGGGAAAAAACCTCTCTTATTGACAATAATAAACGTTAAACCTACTATAAGGTCAAGGGCTTTTTAGATTTTTTTCCGTAATAGGGTGAAAAAATGTACACAATCGGCAAGCTAGCTGAACTTTCTGCCACTCCCAGTTCAACCATCCGTTACTATGAGCGGGCTGGCCTTATGGGAAAGCCCTCGAGGGGGGAAAACGGATACCGCAAATACACGGACAAGGACCTCCACCGCCTCACCTTCATCCGCCACTGCCGCCACCACAATCTACCCATGGAGGCCATAAAGACCCTTCTCTCCCTACAGGACGTGCCCAGCTCCAACTGCGAGCAGGTGGGAGACATCATAGACAAGCAGATAGAAAGGCTGGAGGAACTTTCCAAATGCATACAGAGCCTCATAGACACCCTGGTCTCGCTTAGGAACAAGTGCGCGAGACCCGGGGCCGTGTCCCAGTGCGGCATCATGAAGGGCCTCATGGATGAAGCGGCAAAGTCCCCGGATTCAGGGCGCGAAGCGCCCGAGGGCTCACCCCGGATAATCTGGCCCGCGTGAAAAATTTCCACTAGCATCCGCCGATTCTCTACTCATCCTATGAAACAGAGGTCGCAGCCTAAAGAAAAATATCTAAATAATTTTCCCACTAAATTTATTCGTATAAATGCCTAAGTCGCCAAACTCCGCGACTTAGGCATTTTTTTTGAAAAATAACGCGGATATTTATTTAACTTTAGGGAGTACCCTCCACATGTGCCTATGGTGCTTACATTTGGGTGCGATCTATGTGCTAGAGTTAAGATCCTTCCAGCATTCCGCCGCGCTCTAATCAATTTCCCGCGCCTTTTTTTACCCCTTTCAAGGAATCTAGATAATCTTCTTTATTACGAATATTATCTCTATGAATAAGTACTGGAAAAATAACCTGGGAATATTCTTAGAACTACTCATTTTGGCAACTTAATAAGCGCCATCACCGCAACAGTTCCCTCTCCCCCTAAAAAGGCGCCTTGGGCGCTAAAATATCCCTTGATACTAAACTTAGAGGTTGAGCCTAGGC